>DHWA01000049.1 GCA_002412935.1 Patescibacteria group bacterium UBA5194
TCATTTTGTGCTCCTTCTTTTTTGGCAACTATTAATGAAGATTGAACTCCTTTACAAAGTGAATAATAAATTATTTATTAAAAAGACCTGTTTTATAAAACAGTTCTTTTATTATTTCCAGAGATTCTTACTTTTTATAATTCATAGCTACAGTTTTTTCTTCTTGTAATCTCTTTTCTAGTATTAATTTAGCTAATTCATTTTTTATTTTAGTTTTAGTTTTATCTCATATTTTTCAAGCTCCAGGATCAGTTTCTTTTCAAACTAAATTTTTATCTATTTGAAAATTTAATACACTTATTTTTGTTTTTTCTCAATAGATTGCAGTATCTTTTCATTCAAAATATCAAAGTGTAATAAGTACTTTTTGTAATTCTCTTACATTTTTAGAAGTTTCTCATATTTTTGGATTTCATATTTTTCATATTGTTTCATCTGCTAGTTTTAAAGCTAAAATCTTTACTTCTTCGATTTTTCTTCTATCTCTTTCTTCTTGTTCTTTTTTAACTAAAAAAGATGAATAATCATTTTTTAATTCTTCTCTTGTTTTTGGTCAAAAGTATCAAGCTCAGATATCATTTTTATTACTTATTATATTTTTATCTATTTGATAATTAAGTAATATACTTCTTATTTCATTATATTTTCCATTTGATTCTCAATTATACAATCACATTTCTTTTAATTTATCTTGAAGAGTAATTACATCATCTTTGTTTGATTCAGGACTTACATATGTAGAAAATATATCTTTTGGTAATGTTATTGTAGTTTTTTGAACATTTTGTTCTTTATTTTCAATTTTTGCATTTTTGTTTGCTAATTCTTTTTCTTTATTCGCAAATTTTTCTCTAGTTTTAGCACCCCAGTATCATGCTCAATAAGCACCTCTAGATTTTATAATTCAAGTATCTATTTGAAATTGTATTAATAAATTTATAGTTTCTTTATTATATATTCAATTAATTTCTCATTTATATATTCATACTTCTTTAAGTTTCGTTTGAAGTTTTTTTATTTTATCACTACTTGAGTCTGGTCATACATTTATTCTATATATTTCTTCTTTGTTTATTTTTGAAATATTTATATTAGAACTTGTGAAATTTACTCATACATTTGAAGTAGTTCAATCTGTAATAGTAGACGTTCATATTTCAATTATTTTTCATTTTACTCTTCTTTTTCACCAAGATAAAGCTTTTTTTAAACCTTCATCTCAGTATCACATCCATACATCTATTCTATCAACTTCGTATCATCTTTCTCATGCTTCAACGATGGCTCATCATCTATCAGCAATTATTCATGTTCAAATTCATTCTAAGTACATTTTAGTTCAAAAAGAATATTTAGATGGTCAAGCTAACATTCAATTAAATACTTCAAGTCATGATGCTCATCTTATTCATCTTCAATTTAATTTTATTTCATCTTCATAATTTCATTTCAAATAATATTCTTGCTCTGGAAGAGGTGAATAATATGCAGTTACTATAAATTCTTGTGTTTCTTCAGCACTAGCTTTTAGTAAAAAATTACTAAAACTTATAAATATAAATAGTGCTATCAATAATCGATTTACCAAAATTACGTGGTTAAAATATAAAATTTAAAAGTTACATTTTTTATTTATCATTTGCAACCTTTAACTTCTGTACATAATAAATGATATCATAATTATCTTTTTTAGTCAAAAATGCTAAACTTTTGATAATTATAATATCATTTCTAGGTACTCTAACTGTTTTTTTGTTTTTATATTTAATATTTTTCTATTCTTTAAAATCTTTATCTTTTCTAGTAATTTTTGAGCTTTTGCTTCATATTTATCTCAAAGTTTTTTCTTTATTTTTATAATTTGTTGCAGTAAATTTTCTTTTTCTTTTTTTTGTAGAGAATTTTTATCATCAAGATCTTTATCTAGTGCAGAATTAGTTTTTGGTCATATATATCATGCATCATCATCATCTTTAGATTTTATAATTCATTTTTGAAGTTGATATTTTATTACTGTAGGTTTTATACTTTCGTATTTTCAATCAATTTCTCAATAATAATATAAAATTCATTTAAAATATTCTTGAGCTTTTTTAACTTCATCTTCATTTGATTCAGGTGTTAAAGTTATTTTTCCATCATTACTATAATAGGATTCAATATTAATAGGTTCATCAGAGAAAACAAAATTAATAGAAGTATCATTAGAAACTATATATCATACAGTTTTTCTTGATCACCAATTAATTGCTCTTTGAAGTCATTCATCACCATATCACATCCATATATCAATCCTTGTATGCTCATCATCTATTATTTTTCATCATCTATCTTCTATAACTCATACTCCAAATCATTCTATATATATTTTAGTTCAAAAATCATACTTATTTGGTGCAGCCATTGCTCATGTAAAAACTTTTTTTCAAGAAGCCATTCAAATTCAGTCACCATTTAAAGCAATTTCTTTTTCATAACTACCAGTTATATATTTTTTTTGATTTGGTAGGGGAGAATAATAACCAGTAATAACTAAGTCTACCTTTTCGATAACCTTAATTTTATTGTTAATTAGATATGAATTTTGTGTATTTATTTCTCAAGAATATGAATTTACTTGAGAAAAAGTTAGAAGGAAAATTGTTCCTATAAATATAACTTTGTTGATCAGTCGATATAACATACGAAAATAATTAATAATGAACAATTAATAATTAACAATTTAAAGTTTATCACTTACTTTATTATTATTAACTAGTTTAGTTTAATTGTAATTACAAGCTATTTATATAAATTAGAAAAATAAATTACTAAAGCAGAATTATAGTTAAAAAAAATATAATACAAGTTTTTTTATATTGACTTTTTTAAATTGATATTCATGAATCAATAAAATAAAAATTGTTTAATTTGTGAAAAAATTATGTAAAGGAAGTTTAAAAATACTTGCATAAAAAATAAGTATTACCTTAAAGTAAGATAATACTTATGCATAAAAAATAAATTATAATATTTTAAAATTTACTAAATGGAAAAATTAGTTTTATTTCTTAAAAAGTATAGAAGGATCAGTTTGTATAAGTGGATTATACTGTATAATTATAGGATATTTATAATTAACTGAAGTACTAGCAAAATATGAGCTTCATGATCATCCTGCTGGAGTATCTCATATTCAATCACTGTCAGTATCTTTTAAATAATATCTTCTAAGATAATTTAAATCATATTTTTGAGCAGTCTCTTGATCTGGACAACTAGTTACATAATAAGGACATTTGAATGGATCTGCTCTTGATCAACCTATTGTATTTTCACTAAATACTGACCCATATATATATAATTGATTTTTTAATACTGAGAAATTTGTATTTCAGTCCAATTCTTTTATACCATCATAACTTATAAGTGATTTATCAGCATACATAACTGCTTTTATATATTTTACATCTGGATTTATATAGATATTTCATCCATTTCAATTACTATCTTTTAGTACTACTATAGAAAGCATACTTTTACTTCAAGATACATCTATATTTCATTTGATATATAAATTACCTCATTCTATCAAGATAGTTTTATTTCAATCAAAAGTTAATGGATTATTAATTAAAATATTATCTCAATTTAATCAATTAAAGTAAATCATACTTCAACTTAATAATTTAATTCAATTAGTATTATCCATTAAATCACTATTATTTATAGTATTTCAAGAACTAGTCATAAAAATATTTTTTATTATGTTATAGGCATTTCTTTTTACTTCTGTTTTTAAACTAGATTTTATTAGACCTCAATTTACTAATTTTATATCAGTTCAAGACTGTCAAGTTAAAATCTCACTATATTTTGTAGAATAAGTTTGTCATATGATTTTTAATGCTGAAGCATAAATTCATCCAGTTCATATCATTCCCCAATAACTATCTTTTCAATAAATATCACTATTATAAACAACAGGGATAGTAGATGGTCATCAATTTGGATCATTTATCTCGTATCAAATATGTGTAGAAAAATAACTATTTTGGATATCATTTAAAATTCACCCTGTTTGAAGTAATAAATTTGTAAAAACTGGATAATTTAAAGTAGTAAAATTATTTTTAAAAGGATTATTAAAAGTGATACTATTTCAATTTCACTCTCATACTAGATTTAAACTTCATGGATCACTTCATGCTTTTAAATTTAGACTAGAATTAATGTTGTTTGAAGTTCAAGAACCAAATTCTAGATATAATTTGTTATTAAAAGTAGAGTTAGATCAATTTTCAGATACTTGTATGCTGTTTTTTTGTTGAGCTCATTCTATAAATCAATCAGTTCTTATATCTCAAGAAATAGTTGTATAATAAATTGGTTTATAATTAAAATTAAATGTTCATCAATTAATATTTGATAAAGTAGTTCATATAATATTGTCACCTATATTATATGAAATATTATTAAAATATAATCAAAAATCATAAGCTTTATTATCAGCACTGTATGTAGGAGTATATACTTTGAATTTATAATTATATGTTCAATCAGTAGAAATTTCTCCTGAAAACGTTGTATCAATATTATTTCAAGTTCAAATCCTATTTAAATAATTTACTGAGTCAGTAGTTTTATTTAAAAATACTGCATTTCAAGTATTATTATATTGATTTAAATATAAATTATGATTAGTATTAAATATAATACCTATTGTTCTTGATATTCAACTTGCTGGAATTATTATATTTCAAAAACTGTCTTTTAATGTAATTGTCATATTTTTTGGAGTTCAATCAACTATATTTGTATTACTAACTAAATCATTAGTTGTAACACTACTTGTTCATATATCTAAACTATTTGCATAAACATTATAATTAAAATCTTTAAGAGTAGTTGTATCTAGTAAATCTCCTAAACAATGTCAAACCTGGTCACAAATATTTGAAACTCTTAATGTATATATTCTACTTCAACTTGAATTTCTATTATTATCTACATATCTTATATTCTCAGGTTTTGACCATGTAGAATTATTTGATGTTTCTATTGTTTTAAAAGCATTTAAAGTACTATCATTCTCGAAAAATACACCTATAAATGTAATTGGCGAACCTCAATTACTAGAAACCTCAAATTGGAAATTTTGATTAGCTGTTGCTAATAAATCTAAGTTATTAGGAAATGTTGGAATTAAAATATCAGTAACTGTTGGAGTTGTTTTATCAAGCATATAAGTTCCATTCCAAGTACCAGAATTTCATGCTCCATCTGTCACACAAAGATATAATACATGACTTCATTCTGTAGATAAAATTATAGTTTTTCAATTTAAATAATCTGTACCTGTAGAACAATTAGAATCATCCCAACTATATTTAGCAGTTGATAATAAACTTCATCCAGTATCTGTAGAAGATAATTTTATAGATATATCAGCACTTTTCCGTACTGTAGTAGATGCATTAATAGCTGATGCTATTGGTTTAGTATTATCTAGTTTTACGATAACTGATCAACTAGAACTATTTCATGCATTATCCCATGTTTGATATCTTATAGTATTATTATAATTAGCATTCTTTATTATACCTGTTCAAACAGTTGATGGAGTACATGTTGCTCATTCACACCATTTTGTAGTATTAATTCCAGATAATCATGTATCAACTGGAGTTAATGTAATTGTTTTTGAAACTCAATTAGTCCATACATTGTCATATGTATAATCATCTGTTATTGTAGGGACTAATTTATCTATTTTTATTGTTGCTACACCACTATATGAATATCCATTTCATGATAAATCTTTTGCTCTAAAACATATATATCTTGTTCAATCTGTGGTATATGCCTTACTAGTTCAATTAGTCCAAGTTCATGTACTATCACAAGTAAAAGATGTTGTTGATTCTCTATATTGGTAAGTATTAGTATTACATCAAACTCATCAAGTATCACTACAAGAAATAGTAGCTGTTACATTTGAATTTGTCCATGTATTATTTGTATAAGTTCATAATGTGTAAGATACAGTTGGTGGAGTTGTATCTGCAAAAACATTATAAGTAAAATAACTTTTAGGTGTGATTCTTAGCCGTACACATTTTCCCCGTGAAGCAATTCACCGACAATATGCTGGAGTACTAATCATTTTTACTGCTGCCAAGAATTTATCTGGACATATATTTGTAGATAAATTACATCCATAATCAATTTCCGTTTGAAGATAACCAGTATAGTGATCAAAATCAAATTTAAGAGGTATTTTATAAGTACCAATTACAGCTGCTGCAGTTATATTTCTTGCACTTGGTGCTGTTGTATCATAACTAGCATCACTACCAATACTAGCTCAGCTACCCCATACAGCACCATAATTATAGGTTGTAGGAATTACTGTTGCAAGTGGTATAGAAGTACTTCACATATAAAAATTTATTTTAGATTCATTACTACAGATACGAACGCTACATCAATTAGATGTAACTTGAAATATTCATTTAGTAACAATATTAGTAGAAGAAGCAGTATATTCACAAGATACCCATTCAGAATCTCAAACAACTCTAATTTCATGTAATAGAGTTGTAGCTTCTACCTTATCATTTCCAAAAAAGATACTTCCTAAAATCAAAAATACAAATATATTTATTGATTTATTTTTAGCTTTAAAACCAAGTATAGCAAGTATAAGAATTATAAATGTTATTATTAATATTAAAACAATATTATTTGTATTAGAACTTTTTTCTTTAGCTATCAAAGTTTTATTTTCATTAACTTCTGCGGGTTTTTTTATTTCTTCAGTTTCAGTTGGGATAAAATTATAATCTTTTTCTAATATTATTACACCTGATTCATTTTCTATTCAAAATTTAACTGATGGATTATCACAATTAATTATGATATCATTTATTGATTTATTAATTAAAATATTTTTTTCTAGTAAGTTATGTTTAACTGGAGTTATACATTCGTGTTTATTATTATCATAAATTGATAAATTATAATATAATACTCTATTATCTGATTTTTCTTTAAAAGATTTACGAGAACCTAAAAAACCATCAGCTGATAGTGACCATAAAAATGAAGTAGTAATCTTTTCTCATTTTATATATGAAGTTTTATCTAATTGTAAATTAGAAACTGTAACACTTTCTCACTGAATAACATAATGAGCATTAATTGTATTAGATATATCTTTATCTCAATCTTTAAGTATTACTGCGATATCATAGGATTGTGGATCTGTAGGTTTTGGTATAATTATATCAATTTTCTTTTTTTCTTTTGTATTAAAAGTGATAATTTCAGGTTCATAATTAGTTAATACTTTATCTCAATAAATAGTTCTTTTAAATGTATCAATAACAACATTTGAATTAATTATTGTATCAAAAAAACTTTCTGCTTCACAAGAAAGTATTAAATCTTCATTAGATGCTATATCTACTCATTGTCATAGACTAAATTTTTCTGATAATCCTTTTACTGATAGATAACAATTACTGATATTTATGTATTGATTATTAGAACTTTTTAGATTTATTTTGCCAACTAAATTACTACTTAAAGGTAAGCCATCTATATTTTCAGCAAGTAACCATAATTCATATTCTCAATCAAGGTAATCTGGAAGTTCTATTATTAATTTTTGATCAATTTTAGAGTTTTCAGCTAATGTTATTTTATTATCATATATTTTTTGATAAACATTTGATCTTTTTTTATTTTCATCTTCTTTTACTAATCTAGCACTATAACGAATATCTGATTGAGCTCATATACCATTACTTAATGTAAAACCTACTTCTATTTTGTTATTATCTTGATTTATAATATAAGAATCACGAATATTGACATCAACTACCACTACAAAATTTTCTCAATCAATATTTACTTGATTTTCCTGAGCAGATACTATGAATGGTAATAATATAAGTATAAACATACTTATTATAACACTTATAACGATTGTTTTTTTATTCATATGATAATAAATTATAAAAATATACTTAAGTACAATATCATATAAATTTTTTTATTTCAATTATTTGCTAAATTAATATTTTTTTTTACCTTGACTTTCTTATATGTATAATTAGTATTAATTTTTGACATAAAAATATAAAAAATGAAAGATATTTAATATTATTTCATTTTTTATATTTTATAATTTAGATTTTTGAATCATGGGGGTCTTGCTACGAATCTAATTCATCCTGAATTAATGATGCTCTTCTGAATCACTCTTGATTATTTTGTAGATTATTACTTTTTTTTGTTTTATTATCTTCAGATTTTTTGTTAAAATCTGAAAATTCTTTTATATATTTTATTATTTCTTTTTCAATTCTTCTATTTAATTCACTAGTTCATAACCAATAAAAAGTTATTTTTATTTTATCTGAATCTATATGTTCATATTTTGTCTTAAATGTATCTGTACTTAAGGGATTTAGTGTATTTAACTTTGCTTTAAGCATTTTTAATAAAATATTTTCTTTTATATTATCAATTATCTCAAATAAATCTTTTTCTCAATTTAATGAAAGAATTATATTAAAAATATTTTCTTTAATAAGAGAATTCTTAGCAAGAGTTACTTTTTCTTTTAATAAATCAATGTTAGGTATATTAACTTCTTCATTTTCTAAAACACCATAATCATTAATTCTTTTTATTATTGTACTAATTGGGCTAATTTTAATAATTTTTCATTTATCTGTTCATATCTTTATTATATCTCATATTTTAAAGTTTCTAAAAAGTATTATACTAGCAATAAATGAAGATATAACTTGGGCATTTATAAATATAAGTGATCAAGAAATGAAGATAAGAAGGACATATAATTCAGGAAATAAGTAAAAAATATAAATTATTAAAAAAATTATTAATGTTATTCAAAATACTAAATTAAAGTATTCTCAGAAATTTTCACGTTTTCTCATAAATTTATCATTTTTTACAAGCAATATCTTTATGATATATGCTATAGTAAATAGTATAAGAAATATAAATAAAGTTATTACCTTTTGTTCTTTTCCTTTTAATAAATCATTTTCTTTTTCTTTTTTTGTATCTACATAAGTTTCAAGTAATTTTTTATACTTTACTTCAAGTATATTGTATCAAGCAAGACTATCTTGTAAATCACTAATTAAATCCTCTTTAAATTCCAATTCCTTTTTTAAAACTGCATTATTTTTTTCTATTTCTTCCAATTCTTTAGTTATTTCTCTAACATTTTTTCATTCTTTTAATAAACTTATATTTTTATTATTTTCTTCTAAATTTTTTTGTAATACTTTTAGATTTGTTTGTATTTCACTTAACTGAACTTCACTTAATTCTTTTTTTATATCTAATTCTTGTAAAACTGTTTCTATTGCCTCAATATTTTTTTCTTCATCAGTTTTTCATAATAATTTATCAAGTTCTTTATTTTTTATATCAAATGCTTTATCTAATATATTTTTATCAGCATCATTATTTATTAGTGCAGAATCAAGTTCTATTCAATCTTTTTTTAATTCATTTTCTAATATCACATCAACTTTTTCTTCTGTTTTTGTATTTTCTTCTATATTTTCTAAACTTTGAATATTTATATTTACAATATCTGTTGTTTCTGTATTAGTATTTTCTTCTATTTCAATAGTATTTCATGTCTCTGAATATGTATTTAAATAACATAGTGAAATAAGTACTATAGTTAATATTTTTATTTTTGTTTTCATATGTTGTTATTTATTGTAGGATAATTAATTTACTTTTACAGTTTATCATATATATTTATATTTTGTCAAGTAAATATATGATTTTGTAAAATAAAAATTTGCTTTTTATCAGTTTTTTAATAAAATTCATTGCGAAACATTAAATTGGGATATAAAAATCCATAATTATTAATTGTTAATTATTAATTGTTAATTGTAAAAATATGACATTTGCTCCTACAAAAAAGACATCTAAATCTAGATCTAGAGTTAGAACTACTGCTTGGATACAAAGAACTGCTTTAAAACTAAAAAATACTACAGCTTTAAATAAAGAATGAAATTGATTAGCTCATTTTATAGCTATTGATGGAACTTATAAATGAAGACAAGTTTTAAAAATTAAAACTAAATCTAAAAAAGTAACTAGAATATAATAAAAGAGTTTAAAGTTTATAAAGTAGAAAGTTTTATAAAGATTTATAATTCTTTCTGCTTTCTTTTTTTATTAAAAAATAATCAAATTTTATACTTTTACTTTTTTTATGGCTCATATTTCAAGAACATTAACTAGAAGATTATTATACCAAAAATTATTTATATTTGGTTTTACTTATATAAATGATGAAGATTTTTTTCAAAATTTTTATTTTGATAATTGAGATTTAGAAGTTGATAAAGTATATTTTGAAGAAATGCAAAAAATTATTTTGGATAAAGAATGAATTTTTATTATATTTATAGAAAGATATGCTCCAAAATTCAACATTGAAAAAATGAGCTTATTATATGTTTTACCTATTTATATAGCTTTGGCTGAGATGTTTTTTTTACATGAAGAAATTCCAGCAAAAGTTTCTATTAATGAAGCTATTGAATTAGCAAAAATATTTTCTGATGATCCAGTTAAAAAAATTGTAAATGGTGTATTGAACAATGTTTTTAATGATTATGAGAAATTAAGTAATGAAATAAACTCTATTGAAATTAAGAATGATTTCACATTTTTTAAATTTAAAGTTTAATCAATAATTATTGTTGTTATGGTTGTAACAAGAAATATAATAAATAATATAGAAGTTGTTGAAAAAGTTTCTACACTTTTATCTAGATTGGGTATAAAATTTAATAATATAGATAATTATATAAAATCATTTATTCACAGATCTATTGTAAATGAGAGACCGGATTTTGCACCAGAACATAATGAGAGATTAGAATTTTTGTGAGATGCTGTTTTAGAATTGGTTATAACTGATAGTTTATATAACAATTTTCAAGATAAAAATGAATGAGATCTAACAGATATTAGAAGTGCACTCGTTAGATGAAGAAATCTTGCTATAGTATCAAAAGAATTAGATTTTAGTAATTATTTATTTTTATGAAAATGAGAGGATTTATGATGAGGTAGAGAAAGTGATTATTTACTTGCTAATACTTTAGAAGCATTTATCTGAGCTATATACCTAGATTTATGATTAGAAAGTGCTAGTATTTTTATAAAAAGATATATATATATAACTTTAGATGATATTCTCGAAAATAAATATTTTAAGGATTTCAAATCACTTATTCAAGAATATTCCCAAGCAGAACTCGATATAACACCAACTTATGATGTGCTTAATGAAGAATGACCAGATCATGATAAAAACTTCAAAATATGAGTTTATCTATGAGAAAAATGTATATGATTTTGATTTGGTTCTAGTAAGAAAAAAGCTCAAGAAGAAGCAGCTAAAAATGCTTATGAAAATAAAGACAAATGGAAGAATAAAGAATAAAAAATGTAGAATATTATAAGAAAAATTAATATATATAATTCTGTCATTCCCTTGAAGAAGGGAATCTTCCTTATATTATTTCCTAAGTTACTATATATTTGTATTTTTAATTATATTATTTAGGGCTTTTTTATATAATGTAGATTCCCGACTTCTCGGGAATGACAATTATCTTTAATTTTAATTACAAAACCATGTTAAACACAATTTTAATAGCAATTTTAATATTTTTTGAATTAATTTTTTATGTTATATTTATTGATGTAATACTTTCTTGGTTAGTATTATTTTGAGTTAATTTTAGGCCAAAATTTATAGCAGATATAATTGATCCTATGTATAAATTCATAAAATCAATTATCCCAACTACTTTTTGACCTATTGATTTAACTCCAATTATAGTTATATTGATTATTTACTTTTTGAGATGATTAGTATTCTTTTTAAGTCCTTGACTTCAAAATGTTATTTCTAGTTATATGAGTTAGTAATATTAATTTATACTTTCTATACTATAAAAATAATCTTGTAAAGTTAATCATTTTTTTAGAATAACTAAATTTGGATCTATATTTAACATATCTAATCTTCATAATAGAGTATTTTTAAATATTTGAAGTTCTTCTATTCAAATATTTTTATTAGAAAATAATTCATTTATATCATCACCAATTCATTTATCTAATTCATTTAATTCTTTAATTGAATAATTTGGTTTTGTTAATATATCATTAATTTTTCATTCTCATATTGGTCTTTCTAAACTTATTCCTATTTCTTCTAATCAAAGTATTTCTTCGCTTGGTGTTGTAGTTGTATTTTGCATATTTATTTTATTAAAAATTATATGTATATATTATATACTTATTTTTATAAAAAATCAATAAATTTACAAAAAATACTAGTTTCTCTTGAAAATATCAAAAATATTACTAAGATATAAGTAATTAGTGAAGTATTTTATCTTATTTCTAAAATTTGATTATCCTATGAACAAACAAGTTGATTATAAATTATTTTTTGTGGTTGTATTACTTATAATTTTTTGAATGATAATGATAAGTTCAGTATCTGTTTATTCATCATTTAAAGTAACAAGTACTATGGTAAAAAACTGATTAATTACTGAATCATATAATTATTTTTATGTTATAAGAAATATTGCTCATGTGGTTATTTCTATGATTATTTTATGAATTTTTGTAAAAATACCATATACATTTTTTGAAAAACATGCTAGATATATATTTTTTTGAACTCTGTCATTACTTATAGTTGTATTACTTATGTGAATAACTTTAAAATGAGCTAGGTGATGGATATCAATCCCATGAATTCCTTTTACTATACAACCTACAGAATTTTTAAAATTTGGTTTTATTATATATCTTTCATACTTTTTTAAAAAGTATAAAAATGTGTTACATACTTTTGATAGTTGATTTCTCCCATTTTTATTTGTACTTTCAGCAGTAGTTTTTTTGGTAGCTTTACAACCTGATTTTGGTACGATAATGCTTTTGGCTCCAGTTGCTACACTTATGTTTTTTGTTGCCTGAGCAAATGTGAAATATATATTAGCTTTAGCAGTTTCAGGATTATTGTTAATTACTGTAGTTTATTCTATATGAAATTATGATAAAGAAACATGAAAAAATCTGAATAGTTTAGGTTATATAACTCAGAGAATTGATAATTTTTTGAGTGATGAAAAGACTGCAATTGAAAATAAAAGTATAAATTATCAAACAGAACAAGCTGTTATTGCTATTTGAAGTTGATGATTTTGATGACTTGGATTTTGAAAATCAATTCAAAAATTTGGTTATCTTCCAGAAGTTCAGTGAGATTTTATATTTTCTGTAATTATAGAAGAACTTTGATTTTTCTGAGGATTTATTATTATTTGTATGTATCTTTTTATATGATACAGGTGAATTTATATTGCTCTTAGGACAACTGATTTATTTGCAAAATACCTTGTTGTAGGTATTATTTCACGGTTTTTAATACAAGCATTTATTAATATTGGAGTTAATCTAAACATAGTTCCTCTAACTTGAATAACTCTCCCTTTTATAAGTTATTGATGATCAAGTTTATTGACATCAATAATGTGACTTGCATTAGTATTAAATATTTCGAGATATATAGAAACAAAAGAAATATCAAATAAAAATAGGTTTTGAAGATGATCAAAATTGATGAATTTTTTTGAAGTAACTAAAAGAAAAATTAAAAGTTAAACTTAAATTATGGAAGAATCAGAAAATTTTACTCCAGCGATGAGACAATATAAAGAAATAAAAGATAAGTACAAAGATGCTATACTTTTTTTCAGGATGTGAGATTTTTATGAGATGTTTTGAGAAGATGCTATGATTGCCCATAATGTACTTTGAATAGCCGTAACAAGTAGAAATAAAAATGCAAAAAATCCAGATATGTTGGCTTGATTTCCATATCATGCAAAAGAAAAATACCTTCCAAAACTTGTAGAAGCTGGTTATAAAGTAGCTATAGCAGAACAAGTTTCTGATCCAAAACTAAAATGAATTGTTAAAAGGGAAGTTTCAAGAGTTATAACTCCAGCAACTTTATATTTAGAATGAGAGGAATACGGAAAAGAAAATATATCAAATTTTATGATTTCTATAGTTTATGATGATGCTAGGTATGGTTTAAGTATACTAGATTTATCTACAAATAAATGGTTAACTTCTGAATTTGATAGTTTTGAAAAATTATCTCTACAAATTTATAAAATAGCACCCAAAGAAGTTATTTTAGAAAAAAAACTGTTTGGGGATGATTCAATCAAGGATTTATTAAGCAAAAAATATAGTTTAAATGTTTATTATTTTGAGTGAGAATGAGATAATAAACAAAAACTTTTAAATCATTTTTGAGTAAAAAACCTAGTTTGATTTTGACTAGAGTGAAAAAATATGGCTATAAAATCAAGTTCTTTACTTTTACAATACTTTGAATTAAACCAAAAATCAAGTTTAGATTTTCTTCAATCTATATCTTATGAAACATTTTCAGAATATCTAGATTTAGATGAATCAACTATAAGAAATCTGGATTTAATCTACAATTTTGCTACAAAATCTCATAAAATATGAACTTTATTTTGAATTCTTGATGAGACAAAAACTGCCATGTGAACTAGATTTTTAAGAGAATCTATTTTGAAACCTTTACAGAAAAAAGAAGAAATAGAAACTAGACTTGATATGATAGATGAATTTTTAAAAAATCCAGTTTTGCTTGATAAAGTACAAAATCACTTAAAATATGTTTCAGACTTGGATTCTATACTAAATAGACTTGCTCTAAATAGAAGCTGACCAAAAGATTTGTTAAACCTTAAAAAATCATTACAAGAGATAATTGAAGTCTTTGATTTGATTGAAAAAGAAGGAAGTGAGAAGTTGAAGAAATTAATTAATATAAACTAACTATGCTCTACCTATTCACCTGAAATAACGAATATCTTGTAAAAGAAGAACTTAAAAAATGGAAAAACCATTTTTTGGGCAAGTTTTGAGAGTTTAATTTGACTCATATTCAAAATATAGAAGAACTGGATAAAAATGCATTAAGTGAAAATTTACTTGCATCTAGTTTTTTGAGTGAGAAAAAAATGGTAATAATTGATAACATAGAAAAAGTCGAAAAAGATGATAGTAAAAAAGAGTTTTTAATGTCAATTTTAGATAAGATTCCTGAGAATAATATTATTGTTTTCTCTTCAAATAGTTTACAGGAAAGATCATTATTATACAAAAAAATCAAAGAATTGGGAGAAATTAAAAGATTTGATATAAAAAATACTTATGAAACAAGATTATTTATAGAAAAAAAATATAAATCTAAAATTGATTCAAATGCGATTGATAAGATAATTGCATACAAATCAAATAATTTATCAAAAATAGTAAATGAGCTTGATAAACTTTTTATTACCAAGGATTTTGTATTAAGTAAAGATATTATTGATTATATTGTTCCTGAATTTGAAGAAACTATATTTATTTTTGTTGATAAAGTTTTAAATAAAGATAAAAAAGCTGTATTTAATGATTTAGATATAATTCTAGAAAATATTGATATCTATGCTTTTTATAACTCATTTTTATGAAATATAAGGAATTTTGTTTATATAATGTTTTTCAAAAAATTATGATACAAAAATAGTCACATAAAAGATGAATTATCTCTATGAAACAGAGCTTTTCTAGTTGATAAGACATACAAAATCAACTTTCAAGAATTATCAACTCTGTACGAAAAACTAATAGATTTTGATAAAAATATGAAGTTTTGAAAGCTAATCTGAAGCACAAAAGATGATCTAAAATTTGAGTTGCAGAAGGTGTTGTTTTAATTTGAGTGGGTGTCATTATCGGGCTTGACCCGATAATCTTCCTTATATCAAAAAAACAATGATTAGTAGAAAAGTAGATGCAATATAATGAAGATTCCCGATTTCTCGGGAATGACAAATAATTTAAATAACTATTATTTCACTTGTTATAACTCATAAAAACTCTCTAAAATCATTTTTTATAATATTTATAACATCTTCTACCTCTTTAAGACTTTCAACTGTTACAAGTCTTTTTCTATAGTTTTTAACTCAAGGAAAATTTTTTAGATAACAAACTAGATGTTTTCTTATTTCAAGTGATCATTTTCTTTCTCATTTTGTTTCAACAAGTTTTGTAGCATGAAAAAACATTATTTCAAGAATCTCTCATAAAGTCGGGTAGTATGGGGAATTCTCCATAAAACACCAAGGATTTCAAAAACTAGCTCTTCAAATCATAAATCAATCTAAATTTCTAACTTTTCTCATTCCATCTTCATAATTTTGTATATCTCAGTTACAGATTAAGGGGATATTTATATGTTTTTTTAGTTCATAAATTGGATCTAGATTAGCAAATCAACTATATGCTTGTTTTGTAGTTCTACCGTGAACTGTTAATAAACTAGCTCAAGCATTTTCAAGTCATTTTGCAAATCTGATTAGATTATCATCTCATTCAAATCCAAGTCTTGTTTTTACACTTATAGGTAATTTTGTTGCTTTGTTTAGTTCATCTACTATTCTATAAGCTACTTCTTCATTTATTATAAGCCCAGATCAATGTCAGCTTTTCACTACTTTTTTTGCTGGACATCACATATTTACATCTATTCAAGCTATATTGTATCTTTCAATTATCTTTGCTGCTTTTGCAAAGTTTTCAGGATCTTTTCAAAAAATCTGCACAATTAAAGGTTCTTCAATCTCATTATGAGGCAGAACTTGATCAGCTAACAGTTTTGAATGAACAAGTCAATCAGCACTATAAAATTCTGTCACACACATTATGTGTGGAGCCACTTTTTTCATAGTCTGTCTATATGCACTATCTCAATATCAATCCATAGGAGCTAAAAAACATAGTTTTCATTTTTCTTCAATTTGTTTTTGCCAGAAGTCTTTCATGAATATAGAGTTTAATAGGTTAATTTTATTTGTCATTCCCTAGAAGTAGGGAATCTTCCTTGTATTGTTATAAATTGTTTCTAAATGCTAATAATTGTCTTTAAAGTAATCAAGATAATATCTAAAAAATAAAAAATGTAAAATAATCTTTAACTTTACAAATAAAAAATTTGGATAGAATATAAAACAAGTTTGTCATTCCGGACTTGATCCGGAATCTACAATATATAATTGCTCTATTACACAAATAAAAAAATATAAATAGAAAGTTTTTGTTATAAAATTTACTATTGATAAGCACAAATACAAGGAAGATTCCCTCCTACGAGGGAATGACAATATTCTAATACTCTAAACTCTTCTCCCCATGAAAAAATACTTTATCCAAACATTCTGATGTGCGATGAACTTGGCTGATAGTGAAAAGATTAATATGCTTTTAACTCAGTCTGGTTTTTTAAAAGTGTCTAGCCCAGAAACTGCTGATTTAATTATCCTAAATACTTGTAGTGTAAGAAAAAAATGAGAAGATAGAGTTTTCGGTATCATAAAAGATATTATAAAAGCGAGAATATGAAATATGAAAGAGAATGAAAAATCATTACCAATTATTTGAATTACTGGTTGTATGGTTAGAAAAACTTGATTAAATGAAAAATATTTACTAGAAAAAAAAGAAAGAGAAAGAGCTAGAAAAATAGAATTACTAGAAGATGAAAATGGTATTTTTAACAATGATGATAAACTTTTTCCTCGTCTTAAAGAACTTGATTTTACCCTTAGAATTGAAGAAATAAAATATTTATCATTTATTTTATCTCATATATA
>DHWA01000016.1 GCA_002412935.1 Patescibacteria group bacterium UBA5194
ATATTATCTATAAATTGAAAATTAACTGACTTTTTAGTAGTATCTAATGTAAAATCTTTAACTAATTCTTTATTTTCTTCTTTTATATTATTTAATACAGAGCTAGTATCAATATCAACAAGTCACTCATAATAAACAGCTCAATCTCAATCATCTTTATCTTCATTTAAATACAAAGCATATCAATCTCACACTTCAAGCTTAGTAAATTCAGGATTAGTTGAAGTTCCTCATCAGTAAAATATGTGAATTTTTCAACTACTATCTAATGTTACAATATCCAGTATTTTATCATTATCCATATCAAATGCTGAAGTTTTTATAATACTTCAAGACATATTGAATTGTTCTTCTAATGGTATTTTATATAAATTTTTCTCAACATTATTTAATAAGTAAGGTTTTCCTTTTGAGACAAAAAATATATCATCATATCAATCTCAAGTAAAATCTCAAGCTTCAATAATTCATCCTGCTCACATTTCAGGCATATAAACTAGATTTCATTTTGTAGAAAAATCAAATTTTCATCTATTTTCTATAATTTCTACATATGAATCATTTTTAAGCAGCAATATATCTTGAAGATTATCATTGTTGTAATCAAATGTTTTATATCAAATATTTTTATCATCTTTTGATATTTGTTTTCAAACAGTACTATCAAAACTTCTATAAATTGTTCAGGTTCAAGTTTCTTTTTCAGATTCAGAATCTTCTCACTCTCACCATTTCAGCCAAGCTATTTCACTTTTAATTTCTTGATTATGAGATCAAAGTCTAATAAGGCCACTTACTAAAAATCAATAAGTCTCTCAATCCTTAGGCATATTTTTTTCAGCCCTGGATTTATCACCATTAAAAACAACAACATCTTTAAATTTATTTTTTTGACCAAGCCCCATCCGTTCCCAAGTAGAGGCTTTCCACTTACCATTCTCTTTAAATATCACCCAAGGATTACCCACTACTGGAACTTCAACTTCTGTTGAATCATCTTTTAAGATAGTTGTAATTTCTTGGTCTAAATTTATAAAAGCTGAGTTTAAACTTACTTTTAGATCAGACTTAACATCCCGACTACAAAAATCTATTCATTGCTGTTCTGCATCAATCCATTCTATCTCATCACACTTAGGTTTATCATCTATCATATCTGATGGAAATTTCTCTTTTACATTTTTCAATTTTACAACTGGATCTCAAAGATTTATAAGAGAAAAAGAAGCATATTTTTTTGTTGACTCTCATACTGTTTCTCAAGCAGAATATAAAAGTAATGCTTTATTTGATTCACTCCATCACGCTTTATAATTTTCTTTAAATGATTCATAAGTAAATCAAGGAGCTTGCGAAAATATATTTAAATCATTTTCATTAGCAAAAGGATCATTATAATAAATAACCAAAGAACTATTTTCATCTGATTCAAAATACCTACTTCAATATTTATTAGAATTAAAATAAACTATTATTGTATTTTTTAATAAATTCATTTTTTGTTCAAGTATTTTTTCATCTTTAGTAGTATTTAATTTTCAATTAATCAAATTATAAGAAAAAATTCACACTACCTCACCTCATTCTTTTATTGAAAAAATTGCTTCATTATAATCATCTAACTCATCTTCAGAAACATAATTTTCTATAGATATGTTATGATTATATGATATTTCTCAATCCTCATTTACTTTAAAAATTATATCTCAAAAACCATCTTTCAATTGTAATTGATTTCCATCAATAGATCAACTATAACCTTCTTTTATACTTTTTAACAATATAGTAGTTTTGTCTAAATTATCAGTACAATCAGTAAATGTTATACCAGTTCACTCACAAACTTTTAAATCATTTTCATTATCTAAATTATAATAAATCTTTCCTAAATGTTCTGATAAAGCATAATTATATATATCAAAATAAAGTTTTTTGTTACTATCTAAATTTGCTATATATCATATATCTTGTGTTAAGTTTTGACTATCTTCTACTGTTTTGATTTTTCAATTTGAATTTATCAAAACTATATCATTATAATTATATGGATTATTTAATAAACTAGTTACTGTCAATCATCTATTATCTCTATCAAATAAAATTCCTCATGCTAAATAATCTTTTTGAGTTATATCTCAATACTCAGCTCATAATAAGACTGTATATAATGAATTATAATAATTTCAATCAATTTTATCCTTATTCCAAAAATAAAAAGTTTCAATTTTTGCTATATTTTCATCTTGAGCATTAACCTTTATTTCATTATTTTTATTCCAAAAAGATTTTAACACTTTTTGAGTATCAATAGGTAATTTCAAAAAATCTAAAGATTTTTCCAAATCTTCTAATTTATAAAATCTAGAAACATAATTATATCTGTCATATTCTACAAAAAATATTTTTCAAGTTGCAGTTAATATTCCCTTATCTGTGAATCAAGTCATTGTTTCTATAGTAGTCTTTTCAACTGGTGTTTGTCAAGAAATTGAAAAAGATGATTTAAATCATGGTATTGCTTTAACCTTGATATAAGCCTCTCATGGTATCTTTGTAGCATTTATTTTAAAAAGTATTGATCATGAAGAAACAATTGTTGATCATGAGGAAATAAACGTTGATCATGAAGATATAAATGTTAATCATTTATATGTTGATCATGAAGATATAAATGTTATTCAAGTAGATGTTAATCAAGTATTTACACTTATTATATCTTTATATTCTTCTTTTATCTCTAATCATATATTAGTAGAATTATCATTAAACACTAAGTTTCAATACCTATCTTTTAATTCTACTTTTAAAATTGAATAATCAGATTCTTTTGCTTCTATTTTATTTCTATTTAAAATCAAATCCATTTTTATTGGCTTTTCAGGTAATATATCAACATAATTTGTATATATATTTTTTAGTCACTCTATCTGAAAAGATAATTTTACTTTTGGATCTGCTAAAGTTTTTGTTGTAAAATACACTTCTCAAGTTCAACTTTTAACAGACACAAATGATTCTTTTGATTTTCAATATATTGAACTTAATGAAAGATACAATCTTGAGTTAAAATTTGTCATAATCTTTCAATCTTCATCTCTAATTGAAAAATTATACCCATATGTACCTGTTGAAGATTCAGATGAAATCTTTATTTTATTTTGAAGAGGTTGTAAGAATAAATGAACATTCTTAACTGTTTCAATATTATTTTTTACTTCTAAAACATCTTCTCAAGAACTATCACTTACTTTAAAAGTTAGAGTATTATCATCTTTTTTATCTGTTGTTTTTGTTCTAAAAACTTTAAATCATTCTAACATTTGAAAATCAATTTTATCCTTATCTTCAGTATCATTTATAAATTCAATTCAATTTCAATCAATTTCTCATGAAACCTTATATAAATCAGAATTAGCTACATTTCAATACTCATCATAAATTATTAAATAATTTGTTGAAATAACTCATCATACTTCCAATATATTTGATCATAAAATAACTTCACCACTATAAGCTTTATCTGCTTTTATTTGGAAATTTTTACTAAACCTAAATCATTCTTTATCTTCTACTTCTAAAACATACTCTCAAGATGTTTGTAATGTAACTAAACGAAAATATTCCTTAACATTACTTAAATTAAGATATTTACTGACAATTTCTTCATTATTTTTATATATTTTTACATTTATTGGATATTTTATATCTACCTTTGTTCAAGATTCTGTATAATTTTCTAAAGAAAAAATTAATTTTTCTTTAGATTTTGATGATGAGTCAATATTTTCTTTTATATTTTCTATATTTGTATTTTTTCCATCTGATAAATATATATTTGTGTCATCTGATGCTAAAATAGTATCTACTCAAGATGTTAGATTTATACTAGAATCATCTTCTCTATCTATTTTATAATTTGTTGCTACAAAGTTATTTCATCTTATTTCTACTTTTATAATTTTTTCTAAATAAACCTTTTTTGTACTTTTATAATCTTTTAATTCTATAAAAGCTTTAATATAAGCATCTACATCTTTATTCTTAGCAGAAAATGCATATTGCCCCTCTCATTTTGATACTTTTATATAAGAATCATTAAAATTAATATATTTATTAGCTTCTTTTCTTTTTTTCTCTATTTCTTCATCAGTTCACACTCAAGAAGTATAAATATTTGTTTTACTTCAGTCTGGATTAAGTAAATCTAATTTAGATAATTCTACATTAACTGTTGTAGAATTATCTGAAAGTAATATATCTCAGTTTTTATCTTTCAGTCCTATATTTATAATTCAATTACTATTATATGCATATTTTGTTGAATCTGTTAATAAATCAAGGGATCCACCTGCTAGAGATTGTTCTATACAATCATTTATTCAATTTTTATCAAAATCTCAATTACATGCTTTTATTTCATCACTATTTAAATCAAGCCATCAGTTACTAGAACTTCATCAAGTTCAAGTTGTTGAACCTCAAGTAGTTCATCATAATACTGTTTCTTCTGTTGAAAATATAGAATTAGTTGAACATTCTGTCTGTCATATTTTGATAGTAGGAGGTAATACTGTTCAAAGCCAACATATTATTGCTGGAATCCATTCCCATATAGGAACTCATTCTGGAGGACCACATTCAAATTCTCCAGTATCATTACTATTACCAGCATCATCGTAACTACTTCATAAATTAATTCATGACAACATATTATCTAAAGAAGCATTTTCTGATTCCTCTTCTGTATAAGGACTTCATGTTGTTTTTCATTCTGGATCCATCTTTACATACATACTTGTAGCATCTCAAGGAGCTCACATATATGACAATTCATACATTTTTTTATTTTTTGGTAATCCATATTTTTTTGTATTTGTTAATTGATCTGATAAATAATTATCTAGAACAAATGCATACTTTTCTGATATATTATTTATATTTTTCCAATATAAAGCAAATTCTAAAGTATTAAGATAACTAATTTCTTTTTCACCTCAATCAAGACTACCTGTACTTACCTTAAGGTCTTCCAATTCTTTATATAAGTCTATTTCTTTTGGAGTTCATGATATCATATAAGTAGTATAAATTTCTTTGAAAAGATCATATAATTCTGGAGTTAATGTTTCTGCCCGATCCACAAACTTTTTTGGCATTCAATTATTTTTCACTATTACATTATTTATATCCTCTGATGTCTTATCTAAAAGATCTTCGAATTGAGTTGAAACATTTTCTATAGTATTTTCTTTTCCATCTTCTAATTGAAATCTAAATAAATATGGATAATAATTTATTTTTTTATATGACAGATTTCTTCATATAAAATCAACATATCTATCTTTATCTATAGGAACAGCATCAGTAACAATTCAGTCTACTTGTTTTGATAAAGTTGTAGAACTAGGTGAATCATGTTTTATATATGAAGGGATTGTTTTATATTCATATATACATCATCATTCTTCAGTTCAAGTAGATAATTCACCTACAAAGGTTCATTCTGTCGAACTAATAGTACAAGATGTCAAATGCTCATGAAATGGTCATAATATAACTAATTTTCCATCATTATCACTTTCTGGTTTCCATAATTTTCAATCTGAAAATTCTGTTCTCTGAGATCAATCAGAAACTGTAAAATCATACTGTGAATCATTAAATGAAACTGTTATATTACTTCAATATTCACTTCAAGGCTTAGAAAATCTAAAATGTGTTCTATCTCCATTAGGTTGAGTTGCAGAAGAAGAAGTCCCAGCAGCGCCTCATACTTGAGCAGTGTTATTTCAATTAGCTCAATAAGAAGCAACTAAATTTCAATCAATAAAAACTCTTGAATATTTACATTCAGATCCAGATGAAGTTGATTCAGATGAAGTTGATTCAGATACTGTTGGATCAGTTGATTTTTTAGGATACTTTTTTTCTAAAGTCTCCAAAAGTTCAAATATATCATTATAATCAACTGTTCAAGCATCTAATACATTTACACCACATCATACACCTTCAGATATATTATATTTTTTTGTTGCATTTTCAGTCATTATTCATACTCATTCATAACAATCAAGTGGCGAAAATACAAAACTATCTTCTCCATCCATACGACCCGCAGTATCATGACACTCTTGACTTGAACCTTGTTCATCTACATTAACACAAACTTCACAAGTATCAGAAAAATCACCAGATATCAATATTGACAAATTATAAGGAGCATTATCTCTTGCTGATTTCCATAAAAATTTTTTACTAGCAGCATAATCAGTAGGATAACGATATGGAGAACCAGGATTAGATGGTTCATTACCTGGTGGAGCACCTGGATTTGCGAATGATTTTTTATCTACAACTTCTCATCCACATTTAATTTCTACATTACACATTTTTCATGTCCCTCAACAATATTGATCTCATTTTTTATCAAAGTGATAAACACCCCTATTATCACCTCAAGCTCAACAAGTCTCTGATGTCTTAATTGATCATACAATATCAAACAGAGGAGTAACTGATGCTTTTATATCATGTTCTTTTAATCTATATAAATTATTATTTTTACTTACAGGATCTTTTTTCCATGAATATACTGAAGCTCCAGTTTCTGTACTAGATGTTATATTTTCATCCATATTTACAGGACTATTTCATCACCAAAGTCACATAGTTGAACATACCGTATCTTCTCCACATTTTTCTCAACATGCTTCTCATATTTTATCATAATCTGGTTTAAGAATATTTATATTGTATCATCTATTTGCTTCAACCAATGTTCATTTATTCTCTCATGTTCATTTAGAAGATCATCTATATATACTACAAAATTTTGCATTTTCTATATCAGCAGCTCTAGTTCAATAAAAAAAGTTTTCATATCTAACACAATCATATCAACAAGATGAAACTGAAGTATATGTCATTTCATCTGAATCTGAATCAGATGATGATGTTCATTCTCATTTATCTCCACAGTTTAGAAATACATCTTGAGTAAATTCCAAAGCTGCTTCATTTGTCCATTCTCATGAGTCATCTCATCTTACTGAATAATATAAAGTAGTTCAAGCTTTCGGTGAAGCATAAGTTTTACCATCTCAACATGTTAAATAATTCCATCCACTTGCATTACTTCAAGGATATATCGACCAATCAGATACAATATAAGCTGTACCACGAATAAGTTGCCATTTTACACCTGTCCTAAGATGTTCTATTCTATGTTTATCTCATCATATACTAACATATATAGTTCCCCGTTCATCATCATTTACAGTTTGATCAAAAGAAATAGCTGCTTCTGGGGCTCAATTATAATAACTCACAGATAAAGATGAATCTGCATATATACTTGATATAAAAGGAACAGGTTTTAATAATGGGTATATTTTTTCATTAATTCAATTTGATTTATATCATGTTGAATCATCTGTTGTTGTATTTGTTTTTACCCCCTGAGTAAACCTTTCAAACATAATTATCTTACTTGATCATCATTC
>DHWA01000033.1 GCA_002412935.1 Patescibacteria group bacterium UBA5194
AAAAATGTTATTGCTATAGCATGTATAGACGTAGTTCTTAGTAAATCTTTAAAATATTTGTTCATATTTTTAAAATTAAGATATAAATATTATTTTTTAATAATTCTAGGGGGGTTTTTCTGAGTATCACTATCATACTCTATAATCATAGGTGCATTTGCATATCAAATAATAGACATATTTACTCAGTAAGCCGTTCAATCAAAAGCAACTCAACTAACTCCTTTTATATAACTTCTAAAGTGATTAAAATCATATCTTTTAGAATTTTCTAAATCACATATAGTATTTAAGTAGTAAGGACATATAACAGGAGTTCTACTTGATCATCATACAGTATTGTATGATATTACACTTCACTTTATAAATAACTGAGCTATAGCACTATTTGTATCAGTATAATAATTATCTCAATCTCACGATAATACAGATCTATCTGCTATCAAAGTAGCTCATATATATTGTACTAAATTTGTAATCCATATATTTCACTTTGTTCAATCTGATTTTTTTAGTGCAATTATTGTTTTTACATTTCAAGGATTTTTTGTTATATCATAATTTATTACTACATCTCATCAATCTACTATAATAGTTTCTATTCAAGTTGGCCATGAACTAGGTAAAGTATAATCTCAAGTCATATATAGTGTATCTATAGTTCAAGTTCATGCTTTTTGATATATTGATACATTTTTATGAATCATTGTATATATATCTGATTTTAGTATATTTCAAATATAATTTATACTAGAGTCTGCTACTACTGAAAAATTGTTATTATTTTTATTTGCTATTCAAGATATTTTTATTTGACTATTATTAACTGTTGAAGAACTTGTTGTAAAAGAAGGATATTTTATATCATTTCAATCTATATTATATGAGACAATAGAACTATATTTTGTATTAAAACTAGAAAGTCAAGCATTTACCAATCTTGGAATAGCAGATACAATACTACTAATAAATGATGTTGTAGAAGTTACATTACTATATGATCTAATTATATTTGATGAAAATGGTGATAATCTTACACAATCAGGATGACTTGAATAATATCAAGACGAAGTATTTGATCAAGTACAAGTAGTTTGACTTATGCTTCAAGTTAGATTTTGATAACTTATTTGGTCATTTGTATAAGTTGATCAACTCATAGTATCTAATAGATGAGTAATATGAATATTAGTTAAATCTGATGCTAAAGAAGTTTTATTTGTAGAACCAGTTATAGTGAAAGTTGTTTCATAATCTCTATGAATTATCCAATCTGTATCATTACTTACTCAGTCTATTTTTATTGTTGGAGTAAATTTGTATGGAGTACTATAATAACTTGTATGAATATCATTAAATGGTCATTCTCAGACTCCAGAATTTCAGTTCAAAGCAGTTATATTTATATCCAGATTATTTACTTGTATATCATTATTATCAGATGTATAGTTATATCAAGTTTCTGAAGGAGCTAGTGAAGTAAATTCTACATAATAATTTCAATCAGTAGTACTTCAAGTATCTGAAACATCTAAAATTCATACAGGTAATAATGGAAAATCCGTTCAACTAAAATTTATTGCATCTCATATATCATATTCAGTTCAAACTTGGTTTTTATCTAAATTATTAGAAAATCATAATGTAACTTCAACATTTTTTATCCCTGAAACAGGTACTATAGGATTTCAGTAAGTATCTCTAAGTTTTATATCTACAGAATGATAATTTTTTCAATCAGCTATTTTTTCTGTTCACAAAGTTCAACTATATGAAGTTGGTATTGCTCATCATCATATATTATGTGAATCCAATGTAGTAAGTGGTATATTTGCAACAATTGTTATTGTTCAAGTTGCAAAGTTTCAAAACTCATCTATTGCTTTAATTGAATAATTTCTTGAAGGAGAAGGATTTCATGCATATCTCATATCATGAGTAAATTTAAAAAATGAATCAGTAGTATAGTAAGATTTAGTAGTATCATACCATTTTTGAATTTCTATAGAAGCAGTTTCATTTAATGTGATAACTTTATTATACTCTGCTTGAGTAACCATTGATAATCAACTTGTTCATGGAAAATGAGGTGGAGTAGTATCAAGTGTAATTCAATCAAAACATACCCATCATATATTTTGACTCCAAGCACAACCTGTAATTTCTCATTTTCAATCGTTAGCTCATCTATCATATATTACTTTTGATCTATCATCACCAGATATTAAATTAGTTGGTGAAAAATAAATCCATCAAGCTGCTTTTGACCAGGCATATCAAGAAAAAGTAAATGTATCAGTTCAATTATTATTTAAAACTACTTTAGGTGCTCAAGTAACAATTCATATATCAAAAGTAGCCCATCATAAAGTTAGATCAGTAGTGCTTGAAAGATTTTGTAACCAAAAATTTCAACTTATTTGCATATCTGAAGTATTATCTAGAATGAAAGTATCAGTATTTACATAAACTCAAGAATATGAAGAAGTAGATACAGGAAATATGATTTTTCAAGCATATTGAGATGTCGTTCATGATCATAAAGCTGGTATTGAAGATGCATTTGTAGTATTTAGTAAAAATGAAAATACTAATAGTATAAATGTTATGATTATTTTTTTCATAATTTTTATTGATTAATAATATTTAAAGTAGTTGTGCATTTTGTCTTTAAATCTCATTCAGTTATCAAATAACACTTGTTTATATCTTTTAGATTTAATGCAATTTTAAGGTTTATAACATCTTGACACTTAGTTTTTAATTCTATATTTAATATATTACTACAAGAATTTATATCAAGAGAATTAACAGCATTTTGTAATACTTCTGCATCATTTTGAGTATAAAATTTACTTTCACAATTTATTTTATTATCTTTATTTAGTTCATTACAAATTTCTATTCATCATTTAAAATCTGGAGATTCTATTTTTTGAAATATTATACTAGAAATACAATTTTCATTTAGACTAGTATTTATTATTTTTTTACATAATTTATAATCTTGTAATTTTAATGCATTTTCATTGTAATAATTATCAAGGCACTTATTTTTCCATTCTATATCTGTTATCTTACTACATAAATCTGGATTATTCTCTAGACTAGCTTTAGCCGCATAAGAATTATCTATACATTTTATTTTTTGTTCTTGATTAAGAAGTATATCATCGCACGATTCTTTTTTACCAGTTTCACCGGCTAAATTAATTACATCATTTATTATTATTTCTTTTTTTAATTCCTCATTTTTATCAATTACTTGGTCTTGAATTATATTTCAAGATAATGATTTATTATCATCTATAACTTTATTATCTAGTAAATCTCAAGTTAATGTTTCATTATTACTTTCTACTATTGGTTGTTCTGTTGGAAATACAATATTAGTAGGAGTTTGCATTGGAATATTTATATCTGATTTTTCACTTTGATATTTATAAATCAGTATAATTAGTAATAAACCTAAAGCTATAATAGCTAATAATAATCAATAATAATTTTTTTTCATATTAATTTATTTTTAAATAACTTTAATATTAAATATATCATAAATAAAAAATAAAGTCAAATATAATAGGCTTATATTTGATTTTATTAAATTAATCGTTTTTTTTTGTTGTTATTTTGAAAAAATCGAGGGATTCTTTAATCTCTTTTCTACCCTTTCTTTTCACATAACTTGCATAGTTTCATATAAATCTGGAGTATTTCTTTGTCCACACAATACAACTCTAAGAATCATCGCAGCATCTCAGATTTTTCAAACATGAGTTCATTCTATGAATTCTTTATTGTTTAGTGCAAAACCTGATTTTAAAGCAATATTTTTCAGTTCTGCAAACCATTCATCTTTTGATTGGTCTAAATTAAATCAAGTAATATAATTTTTCAAAAAATTACTTATAGCTTCTTTATTTAAAGTAGGGATTAATTCAGCTAAATTTATATCAAGATTATCATAGATTTCATCAAAAAAGAAAGTTAATTGTGCTGGAATATCACTCATTTTTTGAAATCTCTTTGGTGGATTTTCTAATTCTCTTTCTATATTTAAAGCTTCTTTTGTGTAATCTGGATATTTATTAACTATTTTCAATAATTCATTGTCATATTTTGAAGCCCAAGAAATAAATAAGTCATACAATTCTTCTATTCATAAAGTCGCAATATATTCTTTACTAACAAAATCAAGTTTTTCCATATCTACCAAAGCTCAAGCTTGAGACATTTTTTCTATTTTGAAATCA
>DHWA01000056.1 GCA_002412935.1 Patescibacteria group bacterium UBA5194
TTCTATATCAAGGCTTCAAGTAGAATATGCAGAAGCATTTAAAGTTCATAAATTGATTGCTCATGTAGAAATTACCATATTTAAGGTTGGTAATACAGTTGCTGTAACAATTATTCCACTTACTGTACCAGTTGCAACTCAAGGAATTGTATCATTCCACATAACAGTACTATCAAAAGAAGAAGTTCCAGAAACACTTCAAGTACCAATTTGTGTTGCAGCATAAGTACTATTCATTGTTAATATTGTAATTGTTAAGATAGCAAGTATCTTATTTGTTTTTGTTTTTATCATACAAAATTGTTAAAAAATAAATTTGTTTTTGTATTTGTAGATATATGTTATCATAATTTTTTTCAAAAAACAAAAAAATACCCTAGACATATATCTAGGGTATTTTATAAATATATAATTTTAACTAAAAGTTTCAAACAACAGTAAGTGTAACTGTGTCTTGGTAATCAGTTCCAGCGGGAGTTTGTTCATCTATTTTTGCAGATACAGAAAATGTAACATCATTAACTCAACTAGAAGATTCAGGTTTATTTGTATTATAAAGAGTATGAGCAGTAATAGTATCATTTATTTCTGTACTTAAATTAGCTGTTTGACTAAATCAAGTTACAGAAGAATCGCTAGCAGCATTTAATGCAGAACTAAAAATATAACTTTCAGCTATTCAGTCAGTACTTGTATTATTAATAGTAGATCAATTAGTTGCACTATTTAATCATCCAGCATTAGAAGTAGCAGATACTGTTACTCAATTACTAGCATTTGTACCAACTTCTATATCAAGACTTCAAGTAGAATAAGTAGAAGCATTTAAAGTTCCTAGATTAATAGCACCAGTAGAAATTACCATATTTAAAGTAGGTAATACATTTGCAGTAATTACTATTCCGCTTACAGAACCAGTTGCAATTCAAGGCATTGCATCATCCCATGTGACAGCACTATCAAAAGAAGAAGTTCAAAAAACACTTCAAGTACCAATTTGAGATGCAGCATAAGTACTATTTATAGTTAATGCAGCAAGAGCAAAAATTGCCAGTCCATTTTTTATTTTTGTTTTCATCATACAAAATTAGTTAAATAATAAAATGTTTTTTGTAAATGTAAATATATTGTAATATACATATTTTTTATTGTCAAGAAAATTAAGTGCTTTTTTATAAAAAACATTTTTAATAAAATAATTTTTATTAATTTTTACTTTATTCTTGAAAAAAAGACAAAAATAATTAAAATCAAACAAATTATTTTTTAAACAAATCTAAATGGCTGAAAATAATAATGATAATAACTCAAATGAAGATATTGAGTTACAAAATGAAGAAGAAAATCTAGATATAAATGAACAAGTAGAACTTCCTATAGATACTAGAGTTACATATGTATGAGATGAATCTAGAGATATAAATGAAGAAATAGAAACAAGTTACCTAGATTATGCTATGAGTGTAATAGTTTCTCGTGCCTTACCTGATGTAAGAGATTGATTAAAACCAGTTCACAGAAGAATACTTTTTGCAATGCACGATTTATGACTTAGATCAACAGCAAAATATAGAAAATCAGCAGCAGTAGTCTGAGAAGTTTTGGCAAAATATCATCCACATGGTGATAGTTCTGTTTATGAAGCTATGGTTAGACTTGCTCAGGATTTTTCCATGAGATATCCACTAGTTGATGGACAATGAAACTTTGGTTCAATGGATTGAGATAGTGCAGCGGCGATGAGGTATACTGAAGCAAAGATGACAAAATTGGCTGAGTATATGCTTAGTGATATAGAAAAAGAAACTGTAGATTTTAGAGATAATTATGATGCAACTCGTAAAGAACCAATTGTTTTACCTACTCGTATTCCAGAACTTTTGATGAACTGAGTTATGGGTATAGCTGTTGGTATGGCTACCAATATACCACCACATAATTTATGAGAATTAATAGAAGCTTTAGAATACTTATTAAAAGTTCCAGAAATTGAAGATGTAACTGTTGAAGATTTAATGCAATTTATAAAATGACCAGATTTTCCAACAGGTTGAATTGTTTATGATAAAGATGCTCTACTTCAAGCTTATTCTACTTGAAGAGGTTCTGTTATAATTAGATGAGTTGCTTCTATAGAAGAAACTTCTAAATGAAGAAAATATATAAAAATTTCAGAGGTCCCATATGCTTTAAATAAATCTACTTTTATAGAAAAAATTGCAGATTTAGTAAAAGAAAAGAAAATTGAATGAATTAGTGATATTAGAGATGAATCATCTAATAAAGATTGAGTAAGGGTAATTATTGAATTAAAAAGAGATAGTTTTCCAAAAAAAGTATTAAATCTACTTTATAAATTAACATCACTTCAAACAAGTTTTGGTTATAATATGATTTCTCTATGAGAAAGATGAAAACAACCTAAATTATATAATTTAAAAGAGATTTTACTTGATTTTCTTGACCATAGAAAAGAAGTAATAACAAGAAGAACAATTTATGAATTAAGAATTGCAGAAGCAAGAGCTCATATACTTGAATGACTTAAAAAAGCACTTGATCATATAGATGAGATAATTAAAACTATTAAACAATCTCAAACTAAAGATGAAGCAAGGATTAATTTGATGGCACAATTTAGTTTTAGTGAATTACAAGCAAATGCAATTTTGGAAATGCAATTATCTAAACTGGCTTGACTTGAAAGAAAAAAAATAGAAGATGAATTAAATGAAAAAATGATTTTGATAATAGATTTGAAGGATATTTTATCAAAACCAGAAAGAATTGTAACTTTAATTATAGAAGAATTAGATTATATAAAAGAGACTTTTGCTGATACAAGAAGAACTAGAGTAAATCCTTGAAAAGTTGGGGAATTTAATGCTAAGGATACAATCCCTAATGAGGAGATTGTAGTCGTATTATCAAAAAATAATTATATAAAGAGAATAAAAGCAAGTTCATTTAGATTACAAAGAAGATGAGGTAAATGAATAACTACTGCAACAAAAGAAGATGATGAGATTCAAACAATAGTTCCTACAAATAATCATAATGATTTACTTTTCTTTACAACTAAAGGTAGAGTATTTACACTTCCAGCTTATGAAATACCGGAAACTCAAAGAACAGCAAAATGACAACCAATAATTAATTTATTGTCTTTACAAAAAGATGAAACAGTTGCTGCAATTTTAGATATAACTGAAGAAAAAAATAAATATCTTTTCTTTGTTTCAAGTGCTTGAACAGTTAAAAAACTTGATATGAAAGAAGTAAAAAATATAAGAACTAGTTGATTAATAGTTTTGAAAATTAAAGAGTGAGAAGATCTAGTTTGGGTAAAAACTACTTCATGAGATGATAATATACTTATAGCAACTCGTTTATGAAAAGCTATACAATTTTCTGAAGGAGATGTAAGACCTATGGGAAGAGCAGCAGCTTGAGTAAGATGAATTAGAATAAAATGAGAGGATGAGGTAATAGAAGTAACAATAGTTTCAAAAGATGCTAAGTACTTATTTATCGTTACTGAAAATGGTATGTGAAAAATCTCTGATTTAGAATGATATAGAAGTCAATGAAGAGGATGAAGTTGAGTAAAAGCTATGAATGTAACACCAAAAACAGGTAAATTAATAAGTGCTGCAGTTTTGAGTCAAGAAGAATTAAAAGAATCATCAGTACTACTTATGAGTAAAGATTGACAAACAATTAAGTTAGCATTATCTTCTGTTAGAGTAACTTGAAGAGTAACTCAATGAGTAATTTTAACAAAAATCAAATGAAATGATGATATACTTGTATCTGCTAAAGTTGTAAGAAGTACTTGAGATGAGGAGGAAGAGGTAGAGGTTGTTTAAATATAAAAAATGTTTTCTTTTTTGTCATCCTCGTGCTTGACACGGGGATCTACCTTATATTAAAAACGACGATAATTGTAAATAAATAGTTTAAGTTATAAAAATCTAGAACAATATAATGAAGATTCCCTTCTTCAAGGGAATGACAAAACTAAAAAATTACATTTTAATTACTATTCTATGGATGAAAAAGAAATTACAATTAGAGATTGATTTTGGGAAGAAATAGAAAACTCAGATAAGAAATATGTGCATATAATAATGATAGCTACAAAACCAGATATAATTAAACAAGCTCCTATTTATAATGAGTTAAAAAATAGATGAGAATTGGTTGTACTTATTCACACTGGACAACATTATGATTATAATTTGAGTGAATGAGTTTTAAATGAGTTTGAGATGATAGTTGATATCAATTTAAATATATTTTGACCAATTCATAAAAAATATTCTCTTATAATAGAAAGATTTTGAAATATACTTGTAGAATTATCAAGTCATAAAAAAATCCCAGTTCCTTATGTTCACTGAGATACTTTGACGGCAACTACAGCTGATAAAGCAGCATTTTTAAATAAATTTGCAGTAGTTCATGTAGAAGCTTGAATTAGAACTTACACTCCAAATAAACATTTTTTTAAATCACTTTTTATTAATTTTGAGAAGTGAAAATTTGATTTTGATAAATATCGTGAAGATTTGATGGATTTTTCTATTTATGAACTTGGTAGTATAGAACCATACCCAGAACAATTTGACACAAGATGAATTGAAGCAAGTACCGGTTATTTTGCAGCACCAGTAGAATTGTATAGAAATACTCTAATTAGAGAGTGATTTCCAAGAGAAAATATAGAAGTAGTAGGAAATACAGTTTCTGATGCTATTAAGATATCAAAAACTAAAATCAAAACTTCAAAAGCTTTTGAGATTTACCCAAATATGAAATGAAAACCGTTTATATTTGTTACAATTCATAGAAGAGAAAATTGTGAAACAAAAGAAAGATTTTTGGCAATATTTTATGCAATAAAAAAACTAGTTGAAAAATGAGTCTATGTATGTTTTCTATGATTGTATGCATCTGAATTTGCAATAGATAATTATTGACTTAGAGAAGAAATAGAAGAATTAAAGAAAAAATATAAAGACAATTTTGCATATGGACCAGCTTTGGCTCATCATCATGAAGTTATAGATATGATTTCTAAAGCTTGAGCTGTAGTAACTGATAGTGGAAGTATGCAAGAGGAAGCCAATATAGTATGAGTTCCTTGTGTAACTGTGAGATTTGGTTCAGATAGAACAGAAACTATTCTTGCTGGAACCAATGTAATTGCTCCACCAGTTAATTCAAATTTGATAGCAAAAATTATTAAATCAAGTATCGATAATAAAAAGATGAGATGAGAGAATATCTATTGAGAAAATGTTTCTAAAAAAATAATTGATTGAGTAATAGAAAAACTTAAAAGAAATTGAAAACTTTTCAGATTAGATCATGAGAGGTTGGAGCTTGAAGAGTTTTTTAATTGTAAGATTTAGATTGGATAAAAAAAGATTTAGATATGTCATTCCGGACTTGATCCGGAATCTTCCTTATATTGTACTATATTGTTATAATGAAATATATTTAATAATAAAATAATCTGTATTTATTTGAAAAATCAACTTTTGTGTATATAATATAGAATATTATAAAAGAATCTTGAAATATTATCTAATTATTAAATATATGGATAAAAAAAAGAAATATTATATTACCAGTCTTGTATAATTAGTTGTAGTTTTTTTAATTTTTGTGATTTGATTTAAAATTTATGATTGAATTATTGAACAAAGATATGATGAAGAAAGAGATGCTACTATAAAACAAGAATCACAAAATATAATAAAAAAATTAGATGAATTTCAAAAGATTATAAATGATAATTTAGAACTATCAAATATTAACATTAGTTGATTCTATTTTTCTCCAACTATTAAATTAGAAGTTAAAAATATTTGAAATAAAGATATAGATTGAATAAATTTTTCATTTATGATGGAGGATAATTTTTGAAAAAAAATTAGTAATTATTGAGATAAATTTGAACAAAAAGTTTATACTATACAAAAAACTATTTTAATTTGAAATAAATATTTATGAGAATTTAAAACAGAAGGATTACAAATAGGATTTGATATGATTCCAGAAAATACAAAAATTAATATAAAATGAATAGAAATATATGATATACATTTTGTAGATTGAACAATATTTAATAGAGATCAAATTACTAGCGAGGCATGACTTTATAGTTGAGAACATTATTATGAAGTATATGAAAAAAAAGTTATACTTAATAATAATGATTTAAAATAAATATTATGATAAATGATTTATCAAAGTTAATTAAAAATAAATATTTGTATGGTAGTTTAATCTATTCATTAGAACAATTTTTTATTAACGATGACTTATTGTTGTCTTGAAAAAATGATGAAAACTCAGTTTATGAGGTTGCAATTAGCTGTAAAATATGAACATATATTTATTCAGCATTATTAGATAGTTGATTTTTTAAAGATGAGCAATATAAAGAATTTAATATAGATATGGAATATAATAAGATGTGAATGAAAAAAATTGATAAAGAAATTCCTTGAATTTGAAAATTATGTGGAAATTCTACTAATAAGATAAGACCAGATATTGTAATACATAAAAGATTATTATGATGATCAAATAATAATCTTGTTATTTTTGAAATAAAAAAGAAAAATTTAAATTCTTGTGACAGAAAAAAATTAGAAGAATTAACTAAATCATCTAATGAGAAATTTTGATATCAATACTGAATTTGATTAAGTAATTTTAATAAAAAGAATGAAAGTGTAGATATAGATTTATGTATAAACTGAAAATTTTACGAGAAAGGATTTATTTATAAAGCATTAGAAATAACTTATAAGTAATATATATGTAATTAAAAATTCTTTGTATTTATGTCATTCAGCCAAACAACAAAAAAATTCTTTGAACCAGTTAGATTAATGCCAAAAATTCACCTTCAAAATATGTTTGAGGGTTTTTATGCATTTGTTTATAGTGTTTTTTCTCTTGAAATACTTAAACTTATATTGAAATCAATTGAATTTAAAGAGACTGAAAAATTTTGGAATTTAATTTATATATATTTTATTATTACTTTATTGTTTTCAGGGGGTAGATTTTTAATGTATAAATGGTGATGGACTCAAATTATGTTTGAATGATGTAAAGTTTATTATGAAAAATACTTAAATAAGTATATACAAGCTGAATGAAATGATGTAGAGAAAATTTGAACTGGTAGGTTTGTATCTATTCTTAGATCTTGATTACATGTTTGGTTTGATATGTTATTTGAATTATGACAAAAATGATTATATGGATTCTTATTCTTATTTTACGCTCTTTATACGATTTTTACTATAAATATAGTATGATGATTAATCAGTATTTTATTAATATTTATTTGATGAATAATTTCATATTATGCAAATGTATACATGAAAGAAAAAAGGTTATTGAGAAGAATAGCAGAAAGAGAAGCTGATCATCAGTCAGTTATTGCTTTGATGTCAAAAAATGAATTAATGCAAAATAATTCTCTAAAAATAATTTTATCAAAGATTATAGATAACTATGAGATGTCAAAAGTATATCAATATCCAGTAAATATATGATTTACTGTAGTTGATGAATTACCTAGAGTACTTTTCTTATTTATTCGTATTTGAGTTTATATATTTTTGTTTAATCTTATTTTAAAAACTAATTCTTCTTTTTCAGATCTTGCGATTTTTATAACAATTATTTCTATGACAGAATTATCTATGAATAATTTTTTAGATATTGTTAGAATGATTATGAGAGAATTTGCCTCAGTTCAACTTCTTTGGGATACTTTTGAAAATCTTACTCCAATAAAATGATTTGATACTTGAAATGATTATAAAACAAAAACTGATAAGATAATAATAAAAAATATAACTTATGGTTATACAGATAAAAAAATATTTGATAAATTTTCACTTGAAATTAATTGATTACAAAAAACAGCTTTAGTTTGAGTTTCTGGTTGATGAAAAACAACTTTGATGAAAATTATAGCTTGATACTTGAGACCAAAGTCATGAATAGTAGATATATTTTGAAATGATTTGAAAAAAACTTCACTAAAATCTTATTTTGCAAATATAGGATATCTAACTCAAGAACCTTCTGTTTTTGATGGAAGTATTAGAGAAAATTTACAAGCAAGTGTGAGTGGAGAAACTAATGAGGAAGAAATGATAAAAGCTCTAAAAGATGCAGAATGTGAATTTGTATTTGAATTTGAAAAATGAATTGATACAGAAATCTGAGAAAAGTGAATCAGACTTTCCTGAGGTCAAAGACAGAGACTAGCAATTGCAAAAGTATTTATCAAAAATCCAGAGATTATATTACTTGATGAACCTACTTCAGCACTAGATAGTTTTTCAGAGGAAAAAATCACAAAAGCTATGCACAGGCTTTTTAAATGAAGAACAGTTATAGTTATAGCTCACAGACTTCAAACAGTAAAAGAAGCAGATGATATAATTTTGATAGAAGATTGAAAAATAGTTGAAAGATGAACTCATAGGGAACTTGTTGCAAAAAAATGAATTTATAAAAATATGCTTGATTTACAAAGTGGGTTTTAGAGTATTGCTTAGTATTGTTATTGTGGGGATATAGTATAAAAAAAAACAATTTTTACTTGCATTTTTAAATTAAAAGTATATAATAAGTATATATTTAATTTAAATCAAAAACATTATGGAAACAAAATTGGCTATTTTTGAACAAAAGGAGATTAGAAAAGTTTGGGACTCAGAGATGTGAGATTGGTATTTTTCTATTGTTGATATAATTGAGGCCTTGACTGAATCAAGTCAACCAAGGAGATATTGGGCAGAACTTAAAGATAAACTTAAAAATGAATGAAGTGAACTGTTCGATTTTATCGAGCAGTTGAAAATGAAAGCTTTGGATTGAAAAATGAGATTAACTGATGTGGGAAGTACAAAAACTATTTTGAGACTTATTCAGAGTATTCCTAGCAAAAAAGCTGAGCCATTTAAGATGTGGCTTGCTAGAGTTTGAGACGAAAGAATTAATGAGATTTATGATCCGGAGTTGGCATTTGAAAGAGCTATAAGTAATTATAGAAAAAGAGGATATAGTGAAGAATGGATTAAACAGAGATTAAAATCAATTGATATAAGAAAAGAACTTACTTGAGAATGGAATGATAGATGAATAAAGGAGTGAACTCAATATGCGATTTTGACAAATGAGATTTTAAAATCTTGGTCAGATATGACAACAAGCGAATATAAAGATTTAAAATGACTAAAAAAAGAGTCACTAAAAGACAATATGACAAATTTAGAACTTGTTTTTAATATGCTTGCAGAAGTTTCAACAACTGAAATTATAAGAGAAGAAGATAGTATTGGTTTTGAAAAGATTAGACAAGATAGTAAAAGATGATGAAATGTTGCAGGAGTTGCTAGAAAACAATTAGAACTAGAAACTAAAAAGAAAGTTATTTCTAAAAGTAATTTTTTAGAGGAGAAGAAAAAGTTAAAGTAGTTTTATTATTTCATTAAAATAAAAACTAGAAATTTCAAAAATTTCATTATAATATAAATAATCAAGAATAAGAGTAACTTATTCTTTTTAACTCTTATACTATTAATATTTATTTATGTACAATCACAAAGAAATAGAAAAAAAATGGCAAGATTTTTGGGAAAAAAACAAGACATTTAAAATAGAAAATGATTTTTCTAAACCAAAATGGTACTCACTTGATATGTTTCCATACCCAAGTTGAGCTGGACTTCATGTTGGTCATCCAGAAGGTTTTACTGCAAATGATATACTTTCAAGATATAAAACAGCAAAGTGATACAATGTACTTCATCCGATGTGATGGGATGCTTTTTGATTGCCTGCTGAAAATTATGCTATCAAAACTTGAACTCATCCAAGAATTACAACAGATCAAAATATCAATACATTTAAAGCTCAAACAAAAAAATTAGGTTTTTCTTATGATTGGGATAGAGAAGTAGATACTACTGATCCAAGTTATTATAAATGGACTCAGTGGATATTTTTGAAATTATTTGAGCATGGTTTAGCTTATGAACAAGATTTACCAATCAATTATTGTCCAAGTTGTAAGACAGGACTTGCTAATGAAGAAGTATTAAATGATTTTACTTGTGAAAGATGTGGTACAAAAGTAGAAAAGAAAAAAATAAGACAATGGGTACTTGCTATTACTAAATATGCAGACAGACTTCTAGCTGATGTAGATAAGCTTGATTGGCCAGAAGGAATCAAAGATATGCAAAGAAACTGGATAGGAAAAAGTGAAGGTTGTGAGTTTGAGATGAAGAAAGTAGATGATGAATTAAATGTTTTAATTTTACATGGTTTATGATGAGATTCTCAAGAAAACTGGTTTCCTTGGATAAAAAAAGAATTAGAGAAAAATAATATTCAAGTTTATGTCCCTGATTTAATAGACAGTGAAAAACCTGATTTAGAAAAACATTTAAATCAATTAGAACAATACAAAGATAAAATCAATGAACATACTATCATTATTTGACATAGTTTAGGATGTCTTACTGGTTTAAGCTTCATAAATAAATATAATTTAAAGATTAAAAAGTTTATATCTGTAGCTCCAGTTTTTAGTTCTATAGATTTAGATCAATTATGTATAAGTTCTGAATTTATATCAAATATAAAAGATATATTTTGAAAGTATTTAAAAGATTCCTTTTTAAATTATGAATTATTAAATAAAAATATTTGAGAATTTATTACTTATATTTCAAAAAATGATCCATTTATACCGTTTCAAGAAGCTAAGTCATATTATAAAGAAAAATTTAAAAATTTAGAGTTGAGAGAATTTGAAAATAAATGACATTTCAATCGGAGAGTTAATATGATTGAATTTCCAGAAATATTAAATGATATTTTTAAATACGTTAAAGTCTATACTACTCGTATAGATACAGTTTTTAGTATGGCTTTTGTTGTCCTTGCACCAGATTATAATGATGTAATAAAATTTATTACAGAAGAACAAAAAGAAGCTTGTTTAAAATATATAGAAGATTCAAAGAAGAAATCAGATCAAGATAGAACAGCTTTAAATAAAGAAAAAACATGAGTTTTTACAGGTAGTTATGTAATAAATCCATACAATAATGAAAAAGTACCACTATGGATATGAGATTTTGTTTTATGAAATTATGGAACATGAGCAGTTTTTTGAGATGCTCATGATGAAAGAGATTTTATATTTGCAAAAAAATATTGAATCTTATTAAAAGTAAGTATTTTACCAAAGAATGATGAAAAAGAGGATATATTAAATTTTGAAAAGTGTTTTACAGAAGATTGAATCCTAGTAAACTCTTGAGAATTTACCTGATTAACTTCAAATGAAGCAAGACAAAAACTTACTGAATATGCGGAACAAAACTGATTTGGTACTAAAAAAGTTAATTTCAAACTTAGAGATTGGCTTTACTCTAGACAAAGATATTGGGGAGAACCTATTCCTTTGATTCATTTAAATAATGAAGATGTAGAAAATTTACCTAAAGAAAACAATGGTGAGGCTTGGGTAAACAATTTAAATACTTTAATGATTTGAAGTAAAGAATTCTCAAAAATCTATGATTGATTATATGGAAAGATAGTTTGTGATTATGATTTACCATTGAAATTACCAGATGTAGAGAATTTTGAACCAGCTTGAGATTGAAATTCACCACTTATAAAGGTAGAGGATTTTGTGAATATTAGTCTTGCAAATAATTTATCTTGAAAAAGAGAAACAAATACTATGCCTCAATGGGGATGAAGTTGTTGGTATTATTTGAGATTTATGGATCCAAAAAACGATAAAGAGCTTGTAAATCCGGAAGTAGAAAAGTACTGGGGACAAGTTGATTCGTATGTATGATGAGCAGAACATGCTGTTTTACATCTATTATATGCTCGTTTTTGGCACAAATTTCTTTTTGATATAAAAGTAGTAAGTCATGATGAACCATTTTATAGACTTAGAAATCAATGACTTATTTTGGCTCATGCATTTCAAAGAAAAAATTGATGATTACTTGCAAATGATTTAGTAGAAGAAAAAAATGGAAAATATTATGAAATAGCAAATGGAGAAGAAGTGAACAGAATTATCTCAAAAATGAGTAAATCTCTTAAAAATGTTATTAATCCAGATGAAATCGTGGAAGAATTTTGAGCAGATAGTTTGAGGCTTTACGAAATGTATATGGCAGAGTTTAAAGATGCTGCGCCATGGGATTCAAAAAATATAGTTTGAGTTTATAGATTTTTAGAGAAATCAGAGAGATTGTTCTATTCTCCACCTGCTAGGGGGGAGTTAGAGGGGGGGCTTCCTAAATTTTCAACTGAAAATGATAATCATACAATGAAGCTTTTGCATAAGACTATAAAAAAAGTTGAAGAAGATATAGAAAATTATAAATTTAACACTGCAATTGCAGCACTTATGATTCTTGTTAACAATTGATTACCAAAAGATAATAAGTTACAAACTGAATGGAAAAATGTATTTGTAAGGTTACTTCATCCTTTTGCTCCTCATTTATCTGAAGAACTTTGGGAAAGAATATGAGAGAAAAAATCAGTATTCATATCAAAATGGCCAAAATACGATAAAAATCTTATAATAGATGATACAATAACTATTTGAGTACAAGTTTTATGAAAACTTAGATGAGAAATTGAAATATGAGTAAATGAAGATGAAAAAATAGTTTTAGAAAAAGCAAGAAACAATGAAAATGTAAATAAATGGTTAGAATGAAAAATAATAGTTAAGGAAATTTATGTTAAATGAAAGATAGTTAATATAGTGGTTAAGTAAAAATTATTAAAATAAAATATGTTGATAGAAAAAGATAAATTAGTTAGGAAGGAAAAAAGATTGTTAAAAAAAATAAAATCACCAGAAACTTATAAATCAATTATTGAATTAATACAAAGAATTTTTAATTTAAATAAAAAATTCTTTGTATTAAAACCTGATTCTTATAAAAAAGTACTTGGAATTATTTCTATAACTAGTTTTTATTTTTTGTGAAGAAAAATCTGATATATAGATGATTTTATCGTAAATAGAAAAATAAGATGAAAATGAATTGGAAAAAAGGTTTTTTCTTCAACAATTAATAGATTAGATGAAGATAAAAATAATTATGTTTTTTTAGTAAGTAAAAAATGAAGAAAGGAATCACATTGATTATATAAAAAATTTTGATTTACAATAATAACTTTGTGAATTTGAATATTAGCTTATAAAAAAATCAGGAAAAGGGAAGGTTTATAATGTAATTAAATTTGAATATAAGTCTAAAAAATAATTTTATAGAAAAATAGAGAAAAAATATTTGACTTTAACCGAAATAATTATAAAATCCTACCACTTAAGAATACATATTATATATTCCTCTGTAGCTCAGCGGTAGAGTAGACGACTGTTAATCGTTTGGTCACTGGTTCGAATCCAGTCAGGGGAGCCAATTTTTTACAAAAAATAATTAAAATTTTACAATTTAAGACTATTTTTTGTATAAAATATGTAAACAATTTTTTGGAGAGATGCCAGAGTTGGTTGAATGGAACAGTCTTGAAAACTGTCGTGGCGCAAGTCACCCAGGGTTCGAATCCCTGTCTCTCCGCCATTAAATCTAAGATAGAATTGAAGAATTTAGGACTTTAGATAAAAAATATAGTTATCCAAGTTTTAAATTCTTTAGTTCTAAATTTAATAAGGAAGGGTGCCTGAGTGGCTGAAAGGGCTCCCCTGCTAAGGGAGTGAACCAATTGCGGTTCCAGGAGTTCGAATCTCCTCCCTTCCGCCATTAAAATCTATTAGGGTCTGTAGCTCAGGGGTTAGAGCAGTCGGCTCATAACCGATTGGTCGTTGGTTCAATTCCAACCAGACCCACCACACAAAATATAAAAATAATTTGACAAAATATATTTTTATATTATAAATCTTCTTAATCTATTAATTAACTCACTTTAAAAAGCTTTTAAAAGAAAGTAAAAAAAAGTTTTGACAAAATGAATTAATTTAATAAGATAACTCAGCTTACAAAATAAGTAAGTCGAAAATTGCTCTTTAAAATAAGTATATATTAGAAGAAAGTTTTAATCAAAAATCTAGGAAAAACCATTTAAAAAAATATTAAGTTTAAAAGAGTTTGATCCTAGCTCAGGGTTAACGCTAGCGGTGCGCCTAACACATGCAAGTCGAGCGGGATTGAGAGAAAGCTTGCTTTCGATCATGATAGCGGCGAACGGGTGAGTAATATGTTGGTATCTGCCCTTAAGTCAGGAATACCCCACTGAAAAGTGGATTAATGCCGGATAGTCTCTACGGAGTAAAAATTTATTGCTTAAGGAGGAGCCTTCATTCTATCAGTTAGTTGGTGAGGTAATGGCTTACCAAGACTATGACAGATAGCTGGTCTGAGAGGATGATCAGCCACAATGGAACTGAGACACGGTCCATACTCTTACGGGAGGCAGCAGTGAGGAATCTTCCACAATGGACGAAAGTCTGATGGAGCGACACCGCGTGAAGGATGAAGGTCTAACGACTGTAAACTTCTTTTCTGAAGGAGCATAATGAGAGTACTTCAGGAATAAGCACCGGCAAAACTCGTGCCAGCAGCCGCGGTAATACGAGTGGTGCAAGCGTTACCCGGAATTACTGGGTGTAAAGCGTTCGCAGGCGGATATATAAGTCAGGTATTAAAGACCGAAGCTCAACTTCGTGTTCGTATTTGAAACTGTATATCTAGAATTAGGGAGAGGTAAGCGGAATTCTAAGTGTAGGGGTGCAATCCGTAGATACTTAGAAGAACACCAAAAGCGAAGGCAGCTTACTGGAACTATATTGACGCTAAGGAACGAAAGCGTGGGGAGCGAAAAGGATTAGATACCCTTGTAGTCCACGCCCTAAATGATGATAACTAAGTGTTGCATTTTTTGCAGTGCTGTAGCTAACGCGTTAAGTTATCCACCTGAGAAGTACGGTCGCAAGATTAAAACTCAAAGGTATTGACGGGGGCCCGCACAAGCGGTGGAGTATGTGGTTTAATTCGACGAAACTTATTTTTTGAGGGCTTGAATGCGTATAGGTGTTAATTGCTTTCTTTTACAATCTGATCTTGGTGGCGCTAAACAGTATTTCCTCTCCTTGTTTCGTTATCTGTTGGCGAGTACTAGTG
>DHWA01000010.1 GCA_002412935.1 Patescibacteria group bacterium UBA5194
AACTAGTATGAGCAGAACAAAAACTTAAAAATACTCAAGAAATTGGTAAAGAATTAGACGATTTATTAGATTATTTTAGAAAACTTAATTGAAAATCATAGTTTTTTGCTTAATAATTTAAAAAATGATACAATTAATTAATTGTATCATTTTTTATTTTTATATGAGTGGAGAAGTATCAAAAGAATGATTACCTCAAAGTACTAATAAACTTGAAGTACTTGAAAGTAATGATATTCAGAAAAAATTAGATATAATAAATTCTACAGATTTATCAAAACTTCAATGATTTGATGGTTTTATTAGTTATTTAAATCACAGAAAATTAATAAATAATAGTGATAAAGAAATTGATGCTATTTTGTTATTAATTAATAATAATAAAATAGATGATTTAATAATGTATTTTGATTTGGATGCTGGTATGTGATTTTTTAATGATAATGAATCATTTAATGAGTTTAAAAGAAATTTCAATGATGATTTAAAAAATAGTGCAGTTAATCAAACAGAAACTAAAGCTGATCAAACAGAAACTAAAGCTGATCAAACAGAAACTAAAGCTAGTCAAACTGAATCAATAGATCAAAAAGAATTAGAAAGAAATAAGACTACACTTGAAAAAATAAAATATGAATATAAAGAAACTATATGAATACTAGAAAAACATTCAACAAATAATCCTGAATTAAAGGAAATTATCAGTGAGATTATTAATGCAGAAAAATGAATTGATAGTATAGATAAGATAACATCAAAAGAAGATTTTATCCCAATAAAAGAAGTATTAAAAAAATATGAACAACAAATCTTCGCTACACTACATGAAGAAGCAATTAAAACCAATAATACAAAAGATCTAAAAAAAGTTGCTCTAAATTTCAAAGAATTATGAGTAATCACTGAAGATAGATACAATGAGATATATGATTGGGCTCTAGAAATAGATAAAAAGAAAGCTCCACCGACAACTCCTACTACTCCAGAATTGACACCTTGATATACTGCGAGATGAGATACTTTGTATAAAAAAACAGAAAATGCTAGTATAGTGATCAAAGATGGAAAAATGACATGTAAATCAAATGAATCGGGATTAAAGCTAGTAGATTATAACTCTCTTGATGAAGAGTGAAAAGCATTAGCTGATAAGATGAAATTAGACTCAGAAATAAAAGAATTAAAAAATGATTTAGGTGATAATAAAACTAAAGAAGAGATTTTAGGTATCGTAAAAAGATTAATACAAAGTAAATCTCTAGATTCAATTGAGAAATCAGATATAGATTATATTATTTATGATTTTTCAAAGAAATTACCTATATTTAAAGACGGTTTAGACAAAATCTGATTAAATACTAATTTAAAAAATGAAGATAAACTAAAACAAATTGTAAATATTTTTTATCAAAATATTACTTGAAATACAAATCATAGTGAGATTGATAATCAAGATATCAGTTATATAATTTCTCAATGTGATCAAAAACTTACGGATTCAAACAATGAAACAAATGATTTATTAAAACAAAAAGAAACAAAGTTACAAGAATTATTGAAAAAATACCCAAACCTAGACGAAAAAACCATCCAAGAAAAAATCAAATCCCAAGAAACAAGGATGCAAGATACAGTCAAATTTTGTGATAAATTCTGACTTAGTGCTTTAGGACATATCTCATACATTAAGAAATTCACAAGAGAAATAAACAAACAAGAAGTGATAAATCCAATCGCAGATGATCTATGAACTTGATTAGAATTTAAAAAATGACAAAAAAAGTATTGTAAATATTTGGCTATATTGTGCGGGAAACAAGAAACAGATTTGTTTAAACCTGATGATAATGGAAATTGGGCAGGGTTGAATTATGAAACAACTAAGGATGATATAGAAAATCTTTTAAAAAATAACAAGGTTTTGAGTTTCAACTGAGAATTAAAAACATTAAAGATGCAAGAGTTGATAGAAGAATGAGAAAAAGTAGATTGAATGGATTATATATAGATTGTTGAGAGATAAAATTGTTTGTCAAAGGAAAAATTTTGACTTATTTTTTTAAAAGCTATAATAAATAAAAATAATTTATATATTAATTTTGACTTATATGGTTATTATAAAAAATTGAAATAAATATTATACTTTGGAAGAATCAATAAAAATAAGTGATAAACATATAATGAAAAGAGCTGATGAGTTAGTGATAGATCTTAAAAATGCAAGAAAACTAGAAATAAATTCTAAAGAAAAAAATTATGTATAGTATTGTTTTTTGAGAAAAAGTTCATGTAGTAGTTCATAGATTTATAGATTCTTATAAAAATAGTTTTTTAAAAATTTTCACAGATACTTGAATTTACTATGAAAATCAAATAAGAGAATCATATATTGAATGATCTAAGAAATTTCAAAGAGATATTTATAATTCTATAGAAGACCATTTAAAAAAAGATCTTATTTGAAAAAAAGTTTTAGAGAATTGATTTTCTACTATGATTTTAGTTTGAAATTATAGATTATTAATAGAATTTAGAGAAGATATATATGAAAAAATAAGATTTATAAATAATTTAGAAATTTATAAAAAATAGAGAAAAAATATAATATTAAAATCAGGCACTTTGAGTATAATTTTATTAATTTTTATATGAATAACATTGAAAATGGCTGGTACAGAATAAGTGCTAAAGCTCTAATATATAATGAAAAATGAGAAATCTTATTGTGCAAAGAAAATAACTGAGTATGGGATATCCCTTGAGGATGACTTGATCGCTGAGAAAATCCTTTAGAATGCATAAAAAGAGAAATAAAGGAAGAAATGTGATTAGAAATAATTTCAATTGAAAATACTCCAAAATATTTTATAACTGCTCATAAACCGGAAAGTAAGACAAGACCATGGATAGCAAATATATGTTATGTTGTAAAAGTTAAGGATTTAAATTTCATACCAAGTAATGAATGTACTGAAATATGATTTTTTTCTCCAAATGATATAAAAAATTTAAAAACTATTGTAAATGTACTTGAATTATCTAAACAAATGTTAATATAAAAAAATTATGATAATATTTATGTTTAAAATAATAATTTACTGTTAAATTTTAATAAAAATAATAAAATTTAACAGTAAATTTGCAAAAAATCATAAAAAATATATAATATAATTAATATTAATTAAAAAATTTTATGATTTTCAAAAGACAAAAATATCTTAGTCAGATATATGATTATTTGCAAACTGAAAAATTAATTATATTATATTGAGCTAGGCAAGTATGAAAGACAACTTTATTAAAAATTATTATAAATGATGATAGTTTAAAAAATAAAAAAAAATACATTAATTTTGATGATATATATGACCAAAATTTTAAAACAAAAGATGAATTTATAAAATATATTTCATTTAGTTACTGAGTAGATTTTTTCAATGAATGAATTTTATTTTTAGATGAAATTCAAACAATTTCAAATATCGAACAAATTTTAAAATCACTTTATGATGATGATACTATAAAAATAAAAATTATTGCAACTTGAAGTTGACTTTGGCAAATTTCAAAACTCGGAAGTTCATTGGTTTGAAGAGTAAAACAAATTTGGGTTTATCCATTTAGTTTTTATGAATTTCTTGAATATAAAAATGAATTTGATATAAAATATTTATCGTTTGAAAAATATGAAGAATTTATGTTTGAAAAAATCAAATCATTACTTTTAGAATATTATTTATTTTGATGATATCCAGCTGTAATCAATGAGAAAACTAAAGAAAATAAAATTCTAAAATTATCAGAAATTATTGATATTTATTTAAAAAAAGATGTGCAATTTTTTCTAACTTGAAATGAAATTATTAATTTTAGAAAAATGTTTAGTTTTTTATCAAATAATATTTCATCACTTTTAAATATAAATGAATTATCAAGCTATTTAGCTATTTCAAGAGATAAAGTAGAATATTATTTAGAAATTTTAGAAAAAAGCTTTTTATTACACAAAGTTTATCCATTTTATTCAAACTCAAGAAAAGAATATTCAAAACAACCAGAATTTTTTTTAAGTGATTTGGGAATAATTAATTATTTTAAAAATGATTTTTCAAAAATAGATTTTACTTGAGAGAGTATTGAAAATTTTGTATATTTAGAATTACTTAAAAATAAAGAATTATTTTCTGATGAAATAAAAACTTACAATAAAATTAATTGAAGTGAAATTGATTTTATTTATTGTTATAAAAAATGATGAATAATTCCTATAGAATCAAAATTAAAAAATAATGATGTAATTCCAAAGATATTTAATTCTTTTAATGAAGATTATAATAAACAAATAAATTTTTTTATTAGAACATCCACTTCATATATTTCTAATAGAACAGTTGGAGATTATGATGTAAAAATAATACCATTTTGGATGGTGGGACAAGTAATCCAAAAAAACAACTAAAAATGGATAATAAAGTTATGTAATAAAAAATAATATTAAAATCAGGTACTTTGAGTATAATTTTACTTTTTTTATAAATTTTTAACCGGATACTAGTGTTTTGATATATAAAAAAATTATAAATCCATAAATAAATTTTTATCTATTCATAATTCCTGACATATTTTTGCTACAATTGGTTTTCACAAATCTTTTCATGAATGAATGTTTGGAATAGTAATTTTGAAGTTTGAATTATTTTTCATATATTGATGCTTTCATCATATAAAAGGTCATTTGAAACATAGTTTTTTTAATTTTAAAATTAGTGATTTTCTTGAAATAGGCTTTAAATCTCACATATTATAAATTATAAGTATCTAAATATCATGAAATAAGCTCAAGTAAAGCTAATTCTTTTGTTTTTCATTGTCAATAAAATCAATCTAATCAATTAAAAAACACACAATATTCTGATACCTCCTCATCATATTCAAAATAAGTTATGTCACCTACAGATTTAATAAGTTTTTCTCTAATTATGTTGTTTGAATCTATTATTGCTTTCATAAATTTAAAATTAATTATTATTATTTATTGGTGATTATCTATATTAAAGACTATAAGAGTATTTCAATCAAGTCTACATAATGCTCTAAACTGTTTATTTATTCTAAAATAAATAATTTGATCTTTTTTTTGTTCTTTATATCGTTTTATTTCAAGTATAGTTTCAATTAAGTATATTTACTTTAGATTTTTTATATTGCTCAAATATGTTTCTTTTTTCTAAGAATTCAAGTATATAATCTTTTTCTAAAATTTGTTTAATATTAAACATAGAATTTATATATTTATTAAATTTGTTTTATTTTTTGATTCTTTATATAACTCAATACTTGTTTTACTTAAATCTTTTTCATCTACAAATCATATTTCAGTTATAAGTTGATTATCAATCATATATAAGTACATATCTTTTAAATCAATAAAATGAGATTTTATATTGATTTCTTTTTCAAAAGTTATAGTTGTCATAAATAGAAAAATTAATTTTAATTACAATTAATTATATTATTTATTTTTAAAATGCAAATTATAAAAATCTTGAAATTATAGATAGAATAATACATTACTTCCAAAACCCCCCATCAAAAATTTGACAAATACTTAATATATGTGTATAATGGAAAAGATAACTTATTTTTTAACAAAAAACATATGGGAATAAATTCAATGAGTGAATGAAGTGTATGAGACACACAAAACAAAAAAAATGACGCTAGTTGATTTATGTGAAATCTTGCTGAAAAAGGTAAATTAGCTGCACTTGCTGCTTTGTTTAGTGCTCCGTTTTTACCTGTATGAAATAAAGTTGATTGAATTATATCATGAGAAGCACAAGCATCAACTCTAGAATGAAGACAAGAACAAGTTGGTATAACTCTAGATGTAACAAAAAATGAACAAGTAAATACAGTATTAGATTTACTAAAACTAGATGCAACAACAAAAGAAAAAGTACTAGAAAATATAAAAAAAATAAGTGAATGAAATACTTCAGGTAGTGTAACAATGGATAATACGACATGATGAAGTATAGAAATCTACAAAGAATGAAATGATATAAAAATAATAGTAGATGAATATAATGAAGATGGAACAAAATGAAAACAATTAGATATAAAAATCCAAGATCCAAAAACATCAGCTAATCCACCAATAACAATCTGATCAAATGGAGTATCATATGAAGTAAACAAATGAGATACATCATATCTAGCATGAGTTAATTCAAGTTGAGATAATGAAAATGCCAGAGTAGCAGTAGCTAGTATGATAACAGAAAAAGTAGCTTTATGATTGATGGTTGATTTATGACCAGATATGTATAGAATAATAGCTTCTATCTGATTTGAAGTATGATCTGATGGACACTTGATATTTATGTGAGAACACCTAAATCAAAAACAAGATATAGCAACACAATTATTATGAGTAATCCAAGAAAGAATAAGTCAAAATAAACTTTCAGTAGAATTCAAACAAAAACTATCAGATTGATTTGTAAATTATATGGTAGTGAGATGATATATATCACAAGCAGAAAGTAAAGAATTAATAAATAGACAATTTACAATAGAAGATGCAGATTATATAAGAGTATATAAACAAGTACTTTGAGTAAAATGATGATTTGGAACAGGACTTGAATGATGAATAGTATTTAAATTAAATGAAGAAAATAAAGTAGAAATGTTACTTGATGCAGATAGAATGGATTTTGGAGATATGTGAGTAGAAACATGAGTATGAGTAAAAGCTAGATTTACTACAGAATCTTTAGCAAGATGAGTAAAAGTTTATGTAGAATGATGAGCAGGAAATAAAGTAACTTGAAATATGGTATGAGCTTGAATAAGTGCAAAACTAGATGAATTAGGAATTAAAAATAATTATGATCTAGCAGCAAGAGTATGAGTTAAACATACTATGTGATGAATAACAGAAAATAATACAGCTGTATTTGCAGGAATTACATGAAGTTTCTGAGCATGATCAGATAATGCTAATAATTTAACAAAATGAGAAAGAATAACAAGAGATATAGAATGAAGCAGTCCTAATATCAAAACAAACTGAAGTCTAACTTGAGATATGCTTGATTCAATGGAGGCAACAGCAACAGCACTAATCCCAGTAAAAGTAGAAGAAAAAACAGAACTGGTAAGTAGTACTGCAAAAGAAAAACCAGTAGTAGTACAACAAAAACCACCTAAACCACCTGAAAATAAAGAAGTTCCACCAGAGATGTGAAATATACCAGATAAAACAGCTACAAATGGAACAGCATTTAATTGGGATATATCAGGTTATGCAACACAAACAAACGGTGATATTATAACAGCATATAATCTAACTTGAAAATTACCAACTTGAATTACATTTGATTCAAAAACTTGAAAATTTGCAGGTACACCAACTGTAAATTGAGAATTTCCTTTAAGTGTAACAGCAATTGATAATGATGGAACAAGTAATAGTGATAGTTTCAAGATTATAGTAAGTAATACTCCAGAAAAAGAAATACCACCAACAATGTTAAATGTACCAGATCAGACATGAACAGTTGGAACAGATATTACAAAAATAGAACTTTCAAAATATGTAACAAAAACAAATAGTGATGCAATAACATCATATGCTTACACAGGAACACTTCCTCCATGACTTACATTTGATACTGTAAATTGAATTATACTTGGTGCTCCAACAACAGCTTGAACTTACAATATATCAGTTACTGCATTAGACAATGACTGAGCAAGTAATGCTGATGCTGTAAAATTTGTTATAGATACTATAGCAAACAATTCACCAACAGCTAATGCCTGAGCAGATATAACAATAACAGCTTGAGATAGTACAACACTTAACTGAAGTGGAACAGACAGTGATGGAACTATAACAGCATATGAATGGAGTACATGAGCAACAACTCAAAGTATAACAGTATCACCAGCAAGTACAACTACATATAGTTTAAGAGTAAAAGATAACAGTTGAAACTGGTCAGCATTTGATAGTGTAAAAGTTACAGTGGAAGCAATTCCAAATCAAGCACCAGTTGCATGAAATGGAAGTGTAGATGCTTGATGATGGCCATCTGTAAATTTTGATTTTTCAAGTTTAGTGAGTGATGATACAACTCTAGATAATCAGTTAATTTTTGAAGTAGTAAGTAATCCTGCTAATCTAATTATAACTTGAACTTTTCCAAATATGACTTTTGAAGCTCCTATATGAGTATCCTTAGATACAACTATAACATATAGAGTAAAAGATACTGCTTGAGTTTATAGTAATACATGAAGTATAGATATTATTAATATAAATAATTAATCTAAGATAATTACCTGTGGCTATGCCTAGGGGGAAATTCATAAATAAAAACTCACCGTATAAAACTTATACATGGTGAGTTTTTATTTATGGAGAATTTTTTTTAATTAAGGTTTCTTATAAATCTTAACATAATCAATTATATCGTTCCATTGTAAAGAAGAAGGAGAAGAATTAAAGTTTCAAATATTCAAAATATTTCATAGGCTTAATGTTCATGATAATGATGTAGATCAAGTTGAATATCAATTTAAACTTAAGGTTCAATTAGTTCAATCTTTTTTGAAAATAGTTTTGTAAAAAGAATTATTATTTAAATTTGATACTGAAAAATTGTTTAAAAACGGTAAAAATGGTGTAGTAAGCGGAGCTTGAATTATAGAAAACATTTCATATCATAAAGAATTTTTCATAAATAATCTATATGTATCACTATTAAATAAATAATAATTTGCAACTGAAACTCTCTTCAAAGCCTCACCCCTCACACTCATCTCAATCGCAAAGTTAGGTCATAAATTTAAAGAGTCTAAACCTGTATATTTAATGTAATCAGCAATGGTTGTTCAAGTTCATATAAATACTCATTTAACTCAATCTATATCACAAAAAGATTTTGTTTTTTCACATCAGTTTGGAAAACTTTCCAAATTATTGTCATCTAGAGAATCAATTCCAGCAGTTGAATAATTTATAATATCTCATCAAGCTTTATACATATTCAAATCTCAAAGCTTATCATACGGAGCATAAGCAACTAAAGTATATCAGCTAGCTACTAGACTTGTATCTTGTTCTACACATCACACATTTCAAAAATCTATTTCTCATAACTCACAAGTAGAACTATATCCCAAAGTAGTAGGTACACTTACTGATTTTGTACAATTGTCTAATAGAATAGGATCACAGATTTTGATTTCTTGTGTTCCTATTAATCAAGTTATAGTAAGTAAATTAGCAGACCAAGTTCAACTTCAGCTTGGAATTGGAGTTGTTCAAGATATGATTTTTAGACCAGCTCAAGAGAAACTACTAGGTAATTCCAAAACTAAAGTTCATCATGGAATTATAGATTGGATTTTTGGTTGAGTATTTGTTAATCAATCTAAATTTGGGAGAATTGGATTAAGTATTGGATTAGGAAAAATACTTGATGTAGTATAAGTCTCAACTGTTTGTCATGTTGCAAACATTGAAACCTTTAAATTAGTTGGATCAATAGTTATATTTGAAACTGAAGGAGAAACATAAAAATTAGTTGTAGCTATATTATCATCACTATTCAACTTATCTATTATTGTATTGATTGTAGAATCTGTATTTGCTATTTTTGTAATTTCTACACTTCAAGTTTGTACACTTATTTTAGTACTTCATAAAGTTCAATTATTACTCACTCCAAATATAGTCCCTCTAACCGCGGCTTCTGTATCTGTTGTGTATATTTCAAATTCTGATTTTGGATCTAGCTTAGAAGTCTTGGTCCAGATTGTACCATAATCAAGAGCTAATTGTATCTTTGTAAATAGATTATTTTCATCTTTGTAAACCATATTAGCAAGTATTAGTTTGCTTGCTTTTGCAGGATCTCCAAGATATGATTTACTTCAATCACTATAATAGATTTGTGCTTCTCATCACATCGCTACTTCTATCGTATCTCATGCTTTTAATTCATTGTTTGCTATCCAAGTATCATTTATAATTACACCATTTACTGTTACTAATCCTCTAATACTTCAAATTTTTCATTTTATTATTCTCTCATCTGGATTGTATGGAAAGTTTTTTGTTGATCTATCATATACAAAATCTGGTCAGTTGTATTCTCTGATTAGATTGTATGGTCCAGATTCACCTGTATAATCTCATACTACTTTTGACTCATAAGTACCATTTGTTATATTGACACCTGCTATTTCAAAATAAAGTCATCAAGTTAGAGTTTTACCATAAGCATAGTATTGTTCAGTTCTTGGATCTATTGGTAAATATCACAAGTACTTTTTAGGAATAGTATCTTCTGTGATAAATCCAGCCACTCAAAAAGCTGTAGAATCATCATAATGCACATAATTAGAAGAATCATCAAAGAATTTCTGATTTCATTTTGGATCTGGAAGTGTTTTTGTATCACTCTTATATGATTCTAGAGAGTTTTTGAGAGTCTGAATATCACTTGTTATCTTACTATTTTTTGATCTCTCAGTATAACCACTATTTATACTAAGTCATATAACAGAAATCAAAGCGATTATTGAGATTACTACAATTAGTTCTACAAAAGAAAAAGCTTTTTTATTGTTCATATGGTAGGGTTTAAGAAATAGAAAGTGAGGTTATGTTGTCCCTAAAGGACTGTCTTCGCGAGCATCCTGAGTGATAACGGTAAAAAAGCTCAGAATGACAGGAGTATTTTTACTTCACCCCAGTTGTTCCAAATCATCATCTATCACCGTTATTCATAGATTCTACTAGTTCAAATTCTCATCTTTCTATTTTTACAAAAACTCATTGTCAGATTCTAGTTCCTGCTTCTAGTACTTGTCTTTTTCCTGATAAATTATAATAAGGAAATTTGATTGTATCATTGTCTCCACAGTAATCATTGTCTATAATTCAAACTGAATTAACTTGTATAAGTCAGTGTTTTTTATATGTAGAACTTCTAGGTGCAGTTTGAAGCATATATCACTTTGGTGTTTCAACTACAAGCCCAGTTTCTACTAGTTTAAAGTCTCCAGGTTCAAAAATCTCTTCATTTAGACATCTAAAATCAAAAGCACAAGCTCCAGGAGTCTCATAGTTAACGCCTTTTCCATCTAGGGATTTAATTCTTACTTTCATAAATTTAAATTAGTAAATAGTATTTTTTTTCAAAGTTCTTTAGTAAGAGGGAAATTATCCTTATCTTTTATAATTTGGTAGACTCATTTTAGTGTCTCATATCACTCAGCTATTTTTCTTTCATTTTTCATAGTTTCAAGCACTTCTAGAACTTTTTGTCATTCTCAAACTAGTTTTCAAAAGTACCTATTTCTAGAATTTCAAAAACAAGTAGCAATCAAGTCTCATCATACAGCAAATGTATCAAATTTTATACTTTCATCTCATCAAAGTAATTTAAATAATTTTTTATATTCTGTGTAATATTCACAAAAAAAGTATCAAATACTAGAAGATCATAAGCCTTGTCATTCGTAGTATCATGTAAATATAGCAAATATATTTTTCAAAGCTCATGCTAATTCTACATTTTTTACTCTTCAAATACACAAGGTTACTTTAAATATAGGAGTTTCAAAATAATTTTTGAGTACATTTCACAAAGCTTCACTTTCAGCTCATATAGTTGCTCATATTATATTTCATTTTACTACATCAGATGCTATCATTCATCATGAAAGAGATGTGTAATTATAAGAAATTCAAGTTAATATATTTTTTAAGTCATCTCATACAGTATTTAAAGTTTTATTATTTATTCATTTTGCTAAGTTTAAAATAGTTATTCAAGGTTTTATATATTTTTTAACATCATTAAAAAAAGGGAGAACAAATTGGCATGGTAAAGATAAAATTAGTAAATCTATACTAGGTAATATCTCTTCTATATTGTCTACAAATATTATATTTTTTCCTAATTTTTTTGTTCATTCAAAGAAATAAGGATGTTTTCTAAAATTTTTTAGGTAACTTGACACTAAATCATTTTTTTCATAAGCATAAATTGTACTATCTTTATTCTTCTCTGATATATGTTTCAATATAGCAAATCAAAAGGCTCCTACTCAAACGATTAATGTTTTCAATAAGTTATAAATTAGTATATAATATATAAATTAAATATTATAAATAAAATCATAAATTGCAAATAAAAAAGATTAGGAAAATTGCTTTTTCTAATCTTTTTAACTATTACTTCTCCCTTTGGAATATGTGTATGGTGAGGGATTATTTTACATTTCTTTTAATTCTCAAGTTACTACTAATCTATTTAGTGTAGTTCAAATTGGCCAACAAGTCATTATCATTACTTGAGCCTTTGTTTTATTTCATTTAAAAATTGATACATTTCAAGGAGATATTACATTTTTTTGTTTTATTGTATATACATATTTTTTCTGGTTATAATAAACAATAATTTCATCTCAAAAATCTACATTATTTAATGTAGAAAAAACATCATTGAAATCTCAATCAATCCATGGAAAATTTGAAGAATGTCAAAAAATAAAAGAGTTTCATAATTCTCAAGGTTTTACACTTCATGGATATCTTATAACTCAATTTTCTAATTCTTTCATAAATATAT
>DHWA01000011.1:0-5776 GCA_002412935.1 Patescibacteria group bacterium UBA5194
CATGATATCGATCTGGTCCTCAGCCATTTTCGACTTGATGTCTCTTCGTAAGGGACATCAAGTCGAAAATGGCTGAGGACCAGATCGATATCATGATCTCTGTCACCAGTACCAGTTAAAACACCAAATCCAAAACCACCAGTAAACAAAGAAATACCACCAGAGATGTGAAATATACCAAATAAAACAGCAACAAAGGGAATTGCATTTAATTGGAATATATCAGGTTATGTTGAAGAAACAAATAATGATCCAATTACTTGATATAATTTAAACTGAACATTACCTAAATGAATTGCATTTGATTCAAAAACCTGAAAATTTACTGGTACTCCAACAGAAAATGGAGAATATAATCTAAGCTTAACAGCAACAGATAATGATGGAACAAGTTGAAGTGATAACTTCAAGATTACAATAAATGATATACCAACTACAGAAACACCACCAACAATGTGAGATGTACCAGACAAGACAGTACAAGTATGAGAATCATTTAATATTGATATGAAATCATATATTACAAAAACAGATTGAGATTCATATACATGTAATCTAACTTGATCAGTTCCATCATGAGTTAGTTTTGATTCAAGTGCATGTACACTGAGTGGTACACTATCAACTGCTTGAGCTCATGATTTCAGTGTAACAGCAACAGATAATGACTGAATTAGTTGAAGTGATAGTTTTAGGGTTACTGGTGAGGCTGTATCTAACAATCCACCAACTTGAGAAAACAAAACAGTAGATTTACCACCAGCCTGAGTTTCTTCAGCATCAACAACAGTTACATTAACTGATCCAGATTCTGGAGATACAGTTGAAGCAGTATATGTAGGTTCTTGAGTATTATTCTGAGATATAGTTATATCAAGTGCAAGCACAAGTGGGAACACTATAAGTATTAGTGTAAATCAATGAACATGAAATTGATATATAGATTATAAAGCTAGAGATAATCATGGAGTAGAAAGCATTGCAACATATAGAGTTACTTTTAATAATTTAGATTGAAATTAGATTTCTAAAAGTATAATCATATAAAGACACTATCGTAGTGTCTTTATATTTTACATAAGAATTATTTTATGATACAATTTAAGTAATCATAATATATATACTTATGAACGAGACAATTCCAAAATCAACTATAGATGTATGAGAATCACATACAGATAAGTCAAGTTATGAGTCTAACAAAAATAGATATATAGAACTATATAATCAAGATAATAGATTTTTAAATTTACTTGATAGACAACAATCCTTTACAAATCAAGTTGATTTAGATAAAAGCAGAGAAATACAAAAAATCAATTATGAAGTAAGAGATTGATTGGATAAAGAAGCTCTAGTAAATGAAGCAAAAACTATTCTTTATGAGAAACTAGAAATAAATGATAATCAAGAGAAAAATACTCAGACAAAAAACTTTTTAAAATGAGTAGTTGATGAACTTGTTATATGAAATTATGAACTTGCTATAGAGATATACAATACAAAATGAAAAATCATATTGGATACTTTGAGACAACTAGCAACTTGGCAATGAATGAAAAAATTAGCAATATCTCTATGAGAATCTATATGAGATCTATTTGCCTGAGATGCATACGAAAAATGAAAATCAGTGGCACAATTGTGATTAATCTCATCTGGAACCTGATTGTCTGTATCTGTATGAAAAAAATGATTAAAACTTTGAATGAGAGAATTAGTAAGCTATAGATTACATAAAGAAAATATAGTTACAAATCCAGAAATTAAATGAATTATAACAGAGACTACAAGTCGTGTAGATAATATAATTCCAAAAAAAGAGCTTGATTTTGAATCTATGCTTGTAGATGATATAGTCAGACTTTGAGTTCAAGATAGATTGGAAGCTGGAAGTATTTATTTACAAAGACAATTAAATCCAGTAGAACAAAAAGCTATATTGGATGCTCATAAAGTATGAGATATAAATGAAAATCTGAAATATAATTTTTGAGATTTGAGAAAAAAGTATACAATATTAAAAGAAGCAGGTTTAGATGATAATGATACAAGGATACTTATGGAAAAATGAATTTGTGGAAAAGATAAATTACCTAGTTTTGACTCTTTATATTCTCAACCAAAATATAGTTTTTTAGAACAATATAAAGAAATATTGTGAGAAAATATAAGTATAGATGATATAGTTTGAGAATGAACACAAGCTATAATAATGAGACATCCAACCAATGAAAATCTAGTAATCAAGATAGCAAAACCAGAAGAAGTAGATGATATAATGCAAGAATTTAAAAATCATAATTTATTTTATGAAAAAATAAAAGAATGAAAAAGAGAATGATTAATTGATATACAAATTAGAGTTCCTTATGTAATTAAATGAGAAAGTGACTGATACTTTTTTATAGAAAAAGTAAATTGACAAAGCCTATATTCAAAAACACTTATTGATAGATATATAGATAAATTAAGTCCTCAAGAACTAGAACAAATATGAAAATTGGCAGATAAACAAGTAAGAGAATTTTTAAAGAAAAAATTTGATAAACCCGACTCACATCTAGATCAAATAATTGAAGATTATTCTACAGATTATTTATCAGATTTGCTTTGACTGGGTTATAAATATAGAAAAGAAACTTGAAAGATATGATGAACACCTCTAGATAATGCAATAAAGATTTTGAGATCAGATGGTATATCGCACAATGATTTACACTCTGGAAATGTTATGATAGATAGAAATAAAAATATCTATATAATAGATTTTGGAAGAATAAAAGAATTTAATAAATAATCATATAATTATGAATATAGTAAGAAAAGATACAAGAGAATTAACAGATGTTAATCCGATAAATTATCAAGCAGAAGATATAGTTTTTAATGAAATGAAAATTACTTGAAATTATGCTTGAGATATAGAAGATATGTTAAAATGAAATTGAAATCTTATAAATTTTAATTTTACGAAGATACAATTAAGTTGAAATATAGAAATTTTTGATATGTGATGAAATTTTTTCGTAGTTGAATATACAGATAAACAAGTAAGAGATAAAGATATAAATTTATTGAAACAAAATTTTATAGAAAGTGGTAAATTTGCAAAAGAACTAGAAGAAAAAAGACAGATTCCTGAGTTTGAGGGTTATTTTGATTATAATTGAAAATCCTATGCAATAGTAAATGGATTAAATAAGCTTACAGACGAGATAAACCCTAAATTAGGAATATATAAATGAGTGGTAGTAAATCCTGCCAGATACTTTGAAACAGTTAGAGAAGTAGATTGAGTAAGAAGACAAATAAGTGATATAGTAAAATAAGAGATAAATGAAATTTCATTTATCTCTTATTTTTTGGAAACTAGAGAAAGATTATTTTTTGTAAATCTTTACATAATCAATTATATTATTCCATTGAGATACATAATTTGGACTATTATAATAAGTTCAAATATATAATCATTCAGAAACGGTAATTAAAGCTCCTGTACTAAAAGCTCATTTATTTTCTCAGTCAATTAGTAAATTATAATTGTCTCATAATTTTGTGGCTATGATTTTATGAAAATTTCAGTCAAGTTTATTAGTAATAAATGATCAAGAAAAGCTAGGAGAAACATTTATTAAAGTAATAAAATTAGATGAAGAAATATATAATTTATAATTACCTAATTGAAATAAATATCTTGTAGAATTATTTACTGTTGGAGTTCTCACACTCATCTCAATCGCAAAGTTATTTCATAAATTTAGAGAATTAATTCATTCATATTTTATAAAATCAGCTCAATCTGCAGTAGTATTATCTATAAAAACCCCTTTCGCTTTTTTGTTATTTTCAAGAGTGATCTCACAAAAAGAATTAGTTTTATCCCAATTATCACATACATTTGAATAATCTGTGACGTTATTTAGTATTCATTCACTAGCCACACTCAATGTTCATCAAGTATATGTGTACATATTCAAATCTCAAAGCTTATCATACGGAGCATAAGCAACTAAACTATATCAACTAGCTACTAAACTTGCATCTTGCTCTACACATCATATATCTCACCCAAAATCTAAACCACCAGCACAATTAGGACTATATGCAAAACTAAGTACATTTACAGAAGCCTTTTTTGTGCATATTTTTTTGTCTTGAGTACAGATTATTACTTTGTATTCAATTCAGTTTTGTAAATTAGAAATAGTAAGGATATTTTTATTCCATGTTCACAACAACTCACTTCCATTATCTCAATCTGTTATTGGTCAACTTAGATAACCATCACTATTACTCCCACTCCGACTTATCACTTTCATACCAGCTCCACTAAAACTACTAGGTAATTCTAAAGTCGCTGTTCACAAGATTACTGATTTAAGTCTTGGAATTATATTTGATAAACTTTCATTTTCTGGGAGAGTAGGAATAGTGATATAAGGGGACTCATAAATAGATGTTTCTCAAAAAGTTATTCAACTTCAACTTGTAATTATTTTTGAAGTTAAATTACTTACTGCTAATACTGAAAAACTTCCAGTTGGCACAACTTCATTTGATTTAAGTGTATCAATTATATCTATTATATTTGTATTAGATTCAATTTTAAACACTTCTACACTTCAAGTTTGTACACTTACTTTAGTACTTCATAAAGTCCCATTATTACTCACTCCAAATATAGTCCCTCTAACCGCAGCTTCTGTATCTGTTGTGTATATTTCAAATTCTGATTTTGGATCTAGCTTAGAAGTCTTGGTCCAGATAGTACCATAATCAAGTGCTAATTGTATCTTTGTAAATAGATTATTTTCATCTTTGTAAACCATATTAGCAAGTATTAGTTTGCTTGCTTTTGCAGGATCTCCAAGATATGATTTACTTCAATCACTATAATAGATTTGTGCTTCTCATCAAATACCTACTTCTATAGTATCTCCAGCTTTTAATTCATTTGTTGTTATCCAAGTATCATTTATAACTACATCATTTACTTTTACTTCTCCACTAAAACTTCAAATCGTTCATTTTAAAATCCTCTCATCTGGATTATATGGAAAGTTTTTTGTTGATCTGTCATATACAAAATCAGGTCAATTATATTCCTTGATTAGATTGTATGGTCCAGATTCTCAAGAGTGATTTCATACTACTTTTGATTCATAAACACCATTTTTTACATTGACCCCAGCAATTTCAAACTCTATTGCTCAAGTCAAAGTCTTAGCATAAGCATAGTATTGCTCAGTTCTTGGATCTATTGGCAAGTATCACAAGTACTTTTTAGGAATAGTATCTTCTGTGATAAATCCAGATACTCAGTATGCTGTAGGATCATCATAATGCACATAGTTTGAAGCATCATCAAAGAATTTCTGGTTTCATTTTGGAGCTGGAAGTGTTTTTGTATCACTCTTATATGATTCTAGAGAGTTTTTCAGAGTCTGAATATCACTTGTTATCTTACTATTTTTGGATCTCTCAGTATAACCACTATTTATACTAAGTCATATAACAGAAATCAAAGCGATTATTGAGATTACTACTATTAGTTCTACAAAAGAAAAAGCTTTTTTATTGTTCATATGGTAGGGTTTAAGAAATAGAAAGTGAGGTTATGTTGTCCCTAAAGGACTGTCTTCGCGAGCATCCTGAGTTATGACGCAAAAAAAGGATTATTTCCTGAATTTCACTTATATTTGAAATACAAAAAATAATCCTTTTTTAAGGACATTAATCCATTGTCTAGCTTGTAGGCTTGTAGGCTTGTAGG
>DHWA01000011.1:5838-5977 GCA_002412935.1 Patescibacteria group bacterium UBA5194
AGGCTTGTAGGCTTGTAGGCTTGTATCATCGTTCGTTTATTTATTGATAGTTATATATAATAATTATTTTATTTTTTATTGTTTGTTTGTCAAAGAAAAAGGGCGATTTTAGGGAAAAATCAGTAAATATATTTGCAAT
>DHWA01000024.1:0-9630 GCA_002412935.1 Patescibacteria group bacterium UBA5194
ATCATTGGAGCGTTCGCTGGGGAAGAGTTGTTGCAGGGTCTCAGGGGTAAAGAGGGCGTCAATGGTCCTGGTATCCATAATGTTTTTTGTTGTTAAGAGTTGAAGTAGTAACAGAAGAACAAAACAAAAAAACACTCAACATTAAAAAGTCTAATTGAAGCGAAACAGCTAATGATTGAAACACTGATGAACTTACAATTGACAATATTAGGTACAAGAGATACAATGGTGTTTGAAAGATATGAAATACTAGATTATACACAGGTAGAGAGTATGATGCGGAACTGAAATTATACTACAACAGAGCAAGGTATTACTCCCCTGATTTAGGTAGATTTATATCTAGAGATCCAATTGATGTAAATGATGATGTTAATTTGTATGCTTATGTTGGGAATAATGGGGTGATGTATGTGGATAGAAATGGGTTGAGTAAGATTTTGATAATTTGATTTACAGGTTACCCAGGACCATCAGCAGAATTTGATAACAATGATTCTGGAATATATAAAACATTAGAAAAATTTAAAAATAATACAGATATAACTACCTTATTTTTAAGGTCAGATTTATTTGAGAATGATATTAAATCTGCACTAAAATATATTAATGATAGCGAATATAATAGTATCGTGTTATTAGGTCATAGTTTGTGAGCTAATAGTGCTGTTGAATTAACTCAAATATTAAACAAAAATGATATTGATGTTTCTTTATTGGTAACTTTGGATATTTGTGGTTGATATGCGTGTTTTTCAACAGAAAATGAAGTACCAAATAATGTTTTAAAGACCGTTAACTATTATCAAGAAAATGATGTTACTGTTAAAGATATACCTTGATTATATAATAAACCCTTATGACAGATTATAGATTGGAAAAATCCAGTATTAATTCCAAATCATTTTGATAAAAGATTATATGGTGAGGATTTAGTAAATCAAGATATTACAAATACTCTTATTAAAGATAGTTATCATACAACAATTGATAACGATTTGGTTGATATAATTTATAATTTAATTAACACAAATTTATGATATTAAAAAAATTTATTGTCAATAAAGTAATATATAGAATTTTTGTATTTATAGTAAATTTATCTATTCAAGTTTGAATATATATATTATTTTGAACTTTATTTCAATTTTCAAATTTATGATTTGTTAGTTATTTTTCTGATATATGGACTTTATATGTATTACTTACAATTATATTTTATAAATATTGATATTTATTTTTAGTTTTAAATGTCTTATGCTTGATATTTTTAATTATATTATCTTATGTTTAAATACGAATACGACGTATTCTGAGTAGCTTATGCAAGTGTAAACAATGTAGAAGCAGTAACAGAAGCACAAAGCAAAAAAACACTAAATATCAAAAAAGCAGAGTGAAGCGAAACAGCAAATGATTGAAACACTGATGAACTTACAATTGACAATATTAGGTACAAGAGATACAATGGTGTTTGAAAGATATGAAATGGTAGATTATACACAGGTAGAGAGTATGATGCAGAACTGAAATTATACTACAACAGAGCTAGATACTACTCCCCTGATTTAGGTAAGTTTATATCTAGAGATCCTATTGATATTACTGATGATGTTAATTTGTATGCTTATGTTGGGAATAATGGGGTGATGTTTGTGGATAGGATGGGGTTGAGTAAGATTTTGATAATTACTATTTTATGAAAGGAATCAAGTAATTATTGAGGAGAAATTATTGATTATTCAAATAGATCTTGATGATTAATAGATACAATTAATTGAGTTAATGATTATGATTCAAATAAGTATATTACTAAACTATATAAATCTGATCATTATGGTATTTCTATAGATTTAGCAACAGATTATATAATTTCTATGGAGTGAAAATATGATAATTTAGTTATTGTTTGACATAGCTTATGATGAGATAATGCTGTAAATATAACAAATAATTTAAATGCTGATAATATAGATGTCGATTTACTTATTACTCTTGATATTAAGGCTTTTTATGAAAATGATACAATATATGATAATGTTTTAACAGCAATAAATTATTATCAAAATAATGATGAATTTCCTCGTAATTGAGAAGATTTAGAAAAAGCGTTTTTTAATGATACAACTTATCTTGAGAATTATCTTATAGAAGAAGTTAATTGAGAAAAAGTTTATCATACTACTATCGACAATGCTTTATCAGATGTTTTATTAAATTTAATAAAACAATATTAATTTATAATCTAATACTAATTTTTATGTTATTCAATTATTCTAAAAACAAATTTATAATAATGTCTATTATTTTATTATTAATCTATTTATTCATATTTTATATTTGATTTTTTAGTTATAGTATTATACAGCCTATTGATTCATTTGTTGAAAATTGAAAATTAATTGAAATATATAGTGATGCTTATTATGCATCTATAATTTATTATAAAAGCATTTTTATATTAATTATACTTTTAAATTTTATATTAATAAAAAATTTTAAACATAATTATAAACTAATATCGTTAATATCTATATTTATATTTTTATTAACAACCTTATTATTTATTTTTATTGTTTAAAAAATAACCAGTTACTATAGTTTAATAGAGTAATTAATTAAATTACTCTATTAAACTAAAAAGATTATAAAATAAGAGATATTAAAAATTCAAGAAACAATAAATAAAGAATGCTTAAATTTAAAAAATGAAAAAACTTGAAATAACTTTAGAAAATTGTTATTGAATAAAAAAATTAGATTATAGATTTGATTTTGAAAAATCTAATGTTTATTCAATATATGCTCCAAATTGAACAATGAAAACATCTTTCACTAAGTCATTTATTGATGTTGTAAAATGAGATACTCCAAAAGATTTAATTAATGCCTTAGAATGAGTATTTATTTTTAATGATGAAACATGAAATCAAATAAACATTGAATCTATATTACCAATAAAATCTATGGATTTAAAGTTTGAACCAAAAGAAATTTCGTCACTTTTAGTAAATAAGGATGATAAAGAAGAGTATGACAAAATGTTTATATGAATAACAAAAGGTAAGGATAATCTAATAAAAAAAATATGCACAAAATCAAAAGTTCCAAAAATAGAAATTGAGAGTAAAATTTTAAATGATTTTGATAAAAAATGAGTAAATTTTTTTAATTTTTTAGAAGAATTATTAGATGATTTGGAATTATCTGAGGATTTATCTGATGTAGAATATAATATTATTTTTTGAGATAGCAAAATCTTGGAAATATTAGAAAATCCTGAAATGGTAAAAAATATAGAAAAATATGATAAAAAATATAACGAGATTTTAGATAATCCAAAATATAAATATTTTAAGAAATGAGTATTTACTCCATATAAAGCAAATATTTTAATTAAAGCTATTAAGGACCAGAAATTTTTTCAAGTAGAAGATAATGGGATAATTTTAGCTAAAAGATCAGTAGAAAATATAGTTGAGTTAGAAACTGAGATTAATTCATCATTAAAAGAAATAGAAAAAGATAGTGAATTAAAAAAAATAAAAGAAAAAATATCAGTATGGACAAAACCTATCCAAACTTTTCAAGACTTAATAGAGAATAAATGAGAAAAAATAATTCCACAATTAAAAAACTTAAATAGTTTCAAAAAAGAACTTTGGAAATCATATTTTTTTGAAATAAAAAAAGATATTCTTGAATTAGTATACCTTTATAATTCTTGATTATCAGAAATGAAAAGAATTCAAGAAAAAGCAAAATTAGAAAAAACTGAATGGAAAAAAATAGTTAAGAAATTTGAAGATAGATTTTATATCCCTTTTAAAGTCGATATTGAAGATGCGACTAATACTATTTTATGAACAAAAGAGCCTGAAATTATTTTTAAATATGATTATAATAAATTAACAGGTAAATATGATAAAAAGTATAATAAATGAAATTTACTTTGATTAGATATTTTATCTTGATGAGAACAAAGAGCATTATATATACTTTATATTTTATTTGAAATTGAAACAAGAAAATTAAAATGATGAGATCATTTGTTAATTATAGATGATATAGCTGATTCTTTTGATTACAAAAATAAATATGCAATTATAGAATATTTGCAGGAAATTTCTGAAGATAAAAATTTTAAAATGATAATCTTAACTCATAATTTTGACTTTTATAGGAGTATTCAAATGAGATTAAATATTAAAAAATGAGAAACGTTGGATAAAAGTGCTAATTTAAGTGTAGTATCAGATAATTGAAATATTAAAATAATAAATTGAACAGATTATTTAGACCCAATTAATTATTTTATAGGAAATTATCATTTATGTAATTATAAATTAATAGCATTAATACCTGTAGCTAGAAATTTAGTTGAATATATATTTTGAAAAAAAGATATTCCTAATGAAGATTGAAGTTATTCAAATTATTATTTAGATTTAACCTCAATTTTACATATTAAGTCTAAAAAAATTAATGAAGAAGATTTATACGAAATTTATAATCTTATATTTAATAAAGAATTTAATAAAAAAAGTAATAAATGAGTTATATCTATTATTTATGATTTATGCGATGATATTGAGTCTGAATGAATAACTGAGAAGTTAGATTTGGATAAAAAGATAGTTTTATCAATATGAATTAGACTAAAAGCTGAAGAATTCATGTTTACAAAAAAATGAACAACTGAACAAGACTGATTTCAAACAAGAAAACTATATGATTTTTGCAAAAAAAAATTATTGTCAAATGATGAAGAAAAAATAATTAAAAAAATATTATTAATGACCCCCGAGGCTATTCACTTAAACTCTTTTATGTATGAGCCTATTTTAGATATATCAGATGAACATTTAATTGATTTATATATAGAAGTAAGAGATAACTTAAAATAACAACAAAAACTACAGCTACGATGAACTACTGAGACTTTCAAGTCTATGAAACTATAACTACACATACAACACTACTTGAAATATAACAAGTGATGGTAATGATTCATATTCGTATGATAGTTTTGGTAGAATCACATGAGTAAACTATGACCAAGTAAATATTCCACAATATAACTGAGACAAAATAGAAAGATTTTTCTATGATAATCTGTGAAACAGAACAAGCCAAGAAAACTATACACTAAAAGAAATACAATCTGAAACTTGTACAGATGAAACAGTTGTAGAAGATATTACACTTCCAAATGGAAAAACAAAAACTGTAGAAAGAAAACAAAGAGTATGTGAGACGGCAGTAACTCAAACAGAAAAACAAAAAAATACTCTTACTTATGATACAAATTCTTTGAACCAATACACAAAACTTCAAAATTTAAACAAAAGTTTGCTCGTACATTTTGTAATAAATTTGTAATAACCAAGCCATATAAAACACTTTTTTATTGAACTTTTTAGAATATTTACTTAATTTATCAAAATCGATAATTTCAAGATTTTCAAATCTCTCTTCACGAAACCACTTTAAACTTTCTAAGCATCATTTAGACGAAAATTTTGCTTTATCAATATTTTTATAATCATAAACTGTTAATTTTAAACTTGATGATTTAAGATAAAAATAATCTAGTAAGGCTTTTTCTTTTTCCGCAATAAAATATCAATCAATATATTCATATCAAAAGTATAAATCTTTTTTTATGTTAAAGTAATGAAAAGTTCAAAAATCATTTCTAAATGATGCGGTAGTATTTGTAGTCACAGACATAAAACTCCCCATACTATCAGGAATAATTGAATAAACAGAAAGTACACTTTCGAGACTAATATATGATGGATAATACATTTTATTTGCAATTTCATAAGAATGAATCTTATTTTTTAATGCATACAATCATCTTTTCAGTCTTGTAATTCATTTATTGTAACCAATTTTATTTGAAATATCTTTTTCTCCTGTGATTTGTTTTAAATCCTTCAAAGAAATAATTTTTGTAGCATTTCTAATATCATCAATTTTAGTTTTAAACATATCTTTTAATATTAAAGTCTAAAAGTTTTAGAATTTTTTGTATCATTTTCGATATTATCATTGTATATTTTAATCATTCTAATCATATTTTCATTGTATTTCTCAAAAAATAAATCAAGTTTATCATTTGACCAATCAAGAAATCTTTTTAAATCCTCTTTTACTTTGTTGTAATCAGTATTTTCAAGTTTTTCTAAAATCATATTAAGAGTTTCTTTGTGAGTTTTTGGAATAGTCTTATTTTTATTGTTATTTTTATTATATTGAATGATAATATTTGAAATATACTCCCTATTAAATTTTTTGTGAGAAAAATTTGAAAAATACCAATATAAATCATAATAATCTCTTCCTTTTGTATATTCCCTCAATAACAAAGCTCAGATTTTGCCCGAAAAAGTAGATGCAATATCTTGATTTTTTAAGATAAAAGTTCAAAAATTTGATTCAATGATTTCTTTTGAATAAGTAGCTCCCAGTGATGGATTTGTATCTATTTCAATTTTAATCATGATTTTTTCATCTTTGAGAGGAGAAATTCAAAGATCATACAAAATATTTCAAATTTTAATATTCATTTTTTGAACGGTTTCAACTTTTCAATACTTAATGGATACATCATATCAATTTTCTTGACTAAAATTATCCATAATTCATTTAGCTAACACATTGATATCATAATTTAAATCTGGTTTTAAAATTGAGAAATCCAAATCTTCTGAAAATCTATCTAGCTTATAACAAATTCTTAGATTTGTTCATCATAAAAAATATAAATCATATCACCTAGAATAGATTGAATACAAAATATCCTTTTGTAATTCCTCTCTAACAAGATTTACTTGCATATCTTTATTATTAATATTTGCAAGTAATAAAAAAAGCTTTTTAATAAGATCGTTATAATTCATATTTAATTTTAAATAAAATATATCTACTCTATTATATTCATTTTTTCTTTAAATGCAACTTTTTATTTTCAATATCATCAAATATATTTAATTAACCTAAATAAAAAGTTGTAAATTATTTTTTCTTTTTCTTACATTCCTCCCTTTTTTTAAACAAATCATTTTCTGCTTTTTCAAGTTTTCACATCATATCATTTTTTTTCTTCCCAGCTTTTCCAAATCAATCACTCACATAAAAATATTTCCAAAAATAAACTGAAACTTGATTTAAAAGTATCTTTTTTCTGATTTTGTAACTTTTATAATGCCCCATCATACCTAGATATGAATTTATAATAGATAAAAAATCTCTTGATATTTTATCATCTAAATTAAAATCATTGTTTTTCAATTCAGTATTTAATTGTTGTACTTTTCAGTAAAAATATCATACAGTTCGTTTTCTTATATAGTTTCTATAAGGTTTGATATAACTTCATAGAAATAGTACTCATTTGCTATAATGTTGTAAATATATCTTATCAGGATGAAGTGTAAGTCATAATTTATCATTTAAATGATTTTTTATTTTTTCTATAACTCAAACTAAAAAATCTTTGTCTTGATTAATAATTATTAAATCATCTACATACCTTCAGTAGAAAAGTCCGGACTTTATAGTGTCCGGACTTAACTCTTGTTTCACAAATTTATCAAAATCACTTAAATAAATATTTGAAAAAAGCTGACTTGTAAGGTTTCATATAGGAAGTCAGCAGTTAGGTTTTCCAAAAAATAAACTTTTGTTTTTTGGAAGTCATATATAATCCTCTCTTTTTCATTTAAAAATAGAGTTTTTTGTACAATCATTGTAAATAACTTTATAAATCAAATTTAGTAAAAAGTCATAAAATTCTTTTTTTGTCTGTCATCCTGGATTTATATTTTGTCATTCCCTTGAAGAAGGGAATATTCATTGTATTTTATTATTTTTCAAAACTTTTTCAATTTTTTCAAACAATATATCTTTGTTGATACTCATAAAATACCCTGAAATATCAAGTTTTAGAACATATGCATCTTTTGTATAATTTTCACTACAACTTCTTATAAATCTATTAACTCTTTTTATACCAAAACTCGTTCATTTTCATATTCTACAACTATAACTATCATATATAAATTCTTTTTCAAATATCAGTGATATATAATTATAAATTAGATGATGTACAACCCTATCTCTAAAACTTCAAGCAAATACTTCTCTTTTAACCGGATGATTTTGTATAAAATAAATACTTCTTCAAACTTCATATTTATCATTTATAAGCTCTTCTCATAAGTTTATGAGATTACTTTCCAAATTAAACTCAAAATCCAATTGATTTAGAGTATTTCTTTTATTTTTTCTAGCATCATAGTATGCTTGAAATAAATCAAGTATTATTTTTTGTTTATCTAGCATATTTTTAGGTTTTAGAGAGTAAAAAAATCCAAAGACTAAATCTTTGGATTTTAAGTAAAGTATTTATAAAATACTAAGTTTTATATTCAATTTATTAATCCTTTATACAACGAACACTAAAGCCGTTCAACTGACTATTGTTATTGCGGTTCACTGTTGAATTATTCCGATTCAAGTTCCTGTTATAAGCATTAGTACTATTAGGAGTACTAGACCATAAGTTGGCATTGTTACCACGATTATTGAAAGTAATACCATCAGTATTACGGTTACCAGCTAAAGCTTGGGTAATCTCTGAATTTGTTTATATATTAACAAATATATAAATCTTTTACTACTAAAATTTCTTTCAGTGGATTACTAGGATTAATAGGCTCACTTTATATTTCCTTAAAAATACAAATTCTGGCCTTATTTTTAAATATATTTTTTTCATAAACTTTTTTCCCATGCAAAAAGTTGTTTTGAAAGTGATTCTACATTTAAACTTATATCTACAAAGTTTTTCAAAGTTAATATTTTTAAATCTTTTGATAGTCTAAAATAGAGTTTCAAAACTTCTACTTGCTCTCTTGCTTTTTTTATATTTTTCAATCTTTCATCAAAACTAGAATTTGCTCTATATATACTTGTTATCAAATCAATTATTTCATTTTTTATTTTATCTCAAAGTGTATATTTATACTGTTTTTCAAATTTTTTTACTGTTTCAAAAACAAGTAAAAGGAGATCATAACTTTCTTTGTAAACTGGTAAATTATCATATGTTGCCATGTTTATTTATTCAAAAAATATAAGTTGTTTTTTTATTTGTATTAGTTTTTCTGATTCTCTTTTCAAATCAATTCAAAATATAGTTTGTTCTATTATTCAATCTTTATTTACACATCTTATATTTTGTTTTTGTCTTTCTAATATGTTTATAATTTCGTGATTTTTAGTTTTTGGAAAAGCACATTCTACAAATATCTTTCAATTTTTTTTATTTATATTTCCAAAAAGCCTGTATCAAGTCAATTGTGAGATTAAAATAGCACTCCATTCAAAACATCTTACAAAAATTCATTCTTCATACAGATTAACAAAACCATCATCTAGTAATTCAAAACTATCTCTTTTCATATATTATTTATTAAAATATAAAAAATTGAAAGCTAATTTAATAGCTTTCAATTTTTAAAGAGTTCGCTTCGCGAAAAGAGAACAAAGAGACAAAGAGACGGATCTTTTGACTATCGTCAAATTAATCCTTTATACAACGAACACTAAAGCCGTACA
>DHWA01000024.1:9687-10260 GCA_002412935.1 Patescibacteria group bacterium UBA5194
ACCAGCTAAAGGGATTTTTAAGGTTTCTGCTAGTTTTCTATCTGGATTATAAGATACATTTGACTTCCAACCAAGTCAATCACATAACCATCAATCTGTAGCATTTCTACAATTAGTTCATCAATTCAAAGTAGTTTCTAAAGTTTCCCAATTAGCATCACTTGGTAAATGCCGTCAATTTATACAAGCCCCTGATGCATTTACCCATGTATATAGTTTTCACCATATATTATTTACTTCAGCATCTAGATTTACATTTGTTCAATCTGGTTGCATAGTATTAAAAAATGTTATTGCACTTGTATTACTTGCCATTGAAGTAGCTCAAATTGGACAGTTTGCAATATTAGTAGCTCAATCATAGTTATAACAACTTCATATAGTTCAGTTTGTTCAATCAGACTTTTTTCACCGTTCAAATCATGTTCATAGTGTAGAATTACATCAAGCCCAAGTTTGTGTTCATACAACTATATCATCTATTCAACAATTTGAATCTAACACTCTCCATCAAGTTATTGATGGAGTTGTAACTGTTGTTGATATTACTCATACTATTCATCATACATGATT
>DHWA01000035.1 GCA_002412935.1 Patescibacteria group bacterium UBA5194
TCATACTATTCATCATACATGATTTGATATATAGGTATCTACTAGTGCTATTGCTTGTGGATTAATTGTTGCTGTATCTGCATTTATTATCTCTATATATGTTGGTTCTTGATTTAATATTGTATCTTTATATATATTTTTTAGGTTATTTATAAATGTTAGTTTTTCTGTTTCTCATGATAGTGATATTGTTGCTCAGCTTAGTACTATTATATTATTTCATACTGGGGCGAAATCAAATCATCCTGTCATTGTATATCATAGATTTTTATATGAGTCTGGTAGGTTTTGATAGTTATTATATACTAGTTTTCTATTATCTATTATACTTTGTAGATTTTTATCTGTTAAATCTGCATTTATTATTGTTGGTACTGCTAGTATATAGTCTATTGCTCAAGTTGTTACTTTTAGTATTTTTTCATTATAGGTTCCTGTTACTTTTGCTGTTGCTGTTTTTGTTGTGGCAGCATTCGCTTGATTTGTTAATTGTATATTGTATGATAATCATCATTCAGTTACATATGCTAGTTGGTATTCTACATTATTATTTGCTACACTATATGTATATTCATTATTACTTAGTGGATCTGTTGGTTTCTTTGATAGATTTCTTAGGTTTGTTGTTACATTATCTCATACGGTTCATTGTGTCCATGCTGTTGTTCAACTATATGTTATTTGAGTTCAATTATCTGGTAGTGGATAGAATCATTTTTCTGTGATAAATATTCCCAAGTTTTGTTTTATATTATTTATATCTGATATTCTTACTCAGTCTCTTGCATCTCTTGTATAGCTTTGTAGGCTTATAAAGGCGATTGTTCATAGGATTGCTAGGATTGTGATTACTACTATTAATTCTACTAGGGTGAAGGCTTGGTTAGTACTATTGAGACCGGTCTTTTTAAAGAAGACCGGTCTCTTAGTGTAATTATTTCAAGTTTTCTGGATTGCTTCGTTACTCTCGCAATGACAGTTAATTTTTGTATTATTTTTCATAAGTTATTGTTAGTTAATAAAATAGTTTTTGTTTGTTTTTTTCTTTTTTTTCTAAGTGGCAATTGGAAGGTAAAACACAAACTTAAATTTAAACTAAATTTGTTATATGTACATAAACCTAGAAACGATTCAGGGATTTTTAAGGGGATGAAATCCCTTAAATTCTTTTGTTTTACTTTTGGAATCAAAAGTAAAGATTATTTTAAAGAACCAAAAAAGGATTATTTCTCGCATTTCATATACATATGAAACACAAAAAATAATCCTCTTGTTTACGAAGAATTTAATTCATTGTTTACTAGCTTGTGGTAGCTTGTGGTAGCTNNTTGTAGCTTGTTGTAGCTTGTTGTAAGCATATTTAATTTTTATTTTCTAAGTAATAAAATTTTAGGGTTATATTTGGTTTTGTAAAATATTTTTTAAAATTTGACTTGACTATAAGTTTAACCATTTTTTTCTATACTTTTTTATTTTTTTCCCTTCTTCCCCTCCTCCCTTTTCTTAAACAAATCATTTTCTGCTTTTTCAAGTTCTCACATCATATCATTTATATTTTTTACTACTTTTTCTCTTGGTTTACAGTATTTTTCTCTGTTTACAGCTAGGACTTTTTCGTATCTTGTTTTAAATTCTTTTTCATCTTTTTTATGTGGAGGAAGTGTGTTTGCTGAGAAAATTGGTGATGGCATACCATTTATCAATAGTTTAGTATAGATAGTATGATTTTTTAGATTAATCAGATCATTTTCAACTAGATCTCAGGCAAATACTTCTTTTAAAATAGATGCATCATGATATCAAACTTGAAAAGAAACTAGACTTCATACATTACCAAAAACAGCTCATTTTACATCTTCTGTCATCTGGTCTATGTATTGATTAGCCATAACTAGATTAAGTTTATATTTACGAGCTTCTGACAATATAGTCGCAAAACTATCTGTAGCAAAGTTTTGAAACTCATCTACATATAAATAGAAATCTTTTCTATCTTTTTCAGGAATATCAGCCCTACTCATCGCATCAAGTTGGAATTTTGTAACAAGCATAGATCATAGTAAAGCCGAAGCATCTTCTCAGATTTTTCACTTTGAAAGATTTACTATAATTATCTTTTTATTATCCATTGCCCATCTCATATTGAAACTATTTTTAGATTGCCCAAGTACATTCCTGAGAATTGGACTAGAAAGAAATTGTCATACTTTATTCAATATTGGAGCAACTGCTTCGACTCTTTGATTTGGAGCCATTCTATCAAATTCACTTGACCAAAACTTTTTTACAACAGGATCTGTAACTTTTTGAAGCACTCTATTTCTAAATAAATCAGAAGTAAGCATTAAAGGTACAGAAAGCAATGTTGCTCATGGATATTCTAGTAAACTCATCAAAGTATTTCTAAGTATATGTTCAAGTCTAGGTCACCAACTAGTTCCAAAAATCTTTTTAAATATTCATAATATTCAAGAAGCAATTAATGCTCTGTGTTCTGGACTTACTCAGTCAAACATATTAAATGCTATTGGCCATTCAACATCTGAAGGATCAACAATTATTACATTGTTTGTTCTGTTTTTTGGTATAAATCAAATAATATTTTCAGCCAAATCTCAATGTGGATCAATTACTGCAACTCATCTTCATTTTTTTATATCATCTATTATCATATTTTCAAGTAGTGTAGATTTTCACATACCTGTTTTTCAGATTATATACATATGTCTTCTTCTATCATTTGGTCATAAACCAAAATTCATATTTGTTCATCTAAAGTTTGTTCTTCAAATTGGTGTTAAAACTCCATTTTCAGCTTTTTCTGTTATAAGTGGTAAATCTGCTGGTGGTTCAAAATTACGAGAAGAAACCCAAGATATAGATGGAGTTTTTACATAAGTAGTAGGTAGATGTACTAACCCCGAAAGCTCTTTTGTATTTAATATAAAATAATTATTTAAGCTTCTTGCTTTTGCTAAATTAACACTTGAGTCTTCTTTATTTATGTAATTTAATTTAAAAGAATTAAGTCCAGAACCAGAAAATATACTCAAAGTTGAAAATACCTCTTTGATACTAGATCTTGATTCCATATCATCCTCTGAAGCTGCAATTATATTCATACTACAAGCAAATCATTGCAAAAATAATTTATTTTTTATTTGAAGAGGAATATTTTCTTTATCTTCTTCAATTGTAGTTTTTCCTTTTTCTTTTAGTTCTTTAAGTTCTTTTTCAAGTTCAGCTTCTTTTCCTGATTTGTATGAATCTGGTTTAGCTATTATAGAGACAAATTTAGCCAAAAGTGTTACAGGTAATAATCATAATTTCACATATTTAAACCATTTACTAAGTAATACTTCTTTATACATTGGATGTCTTTTTGATATCAAAACCTTGATAGTTTCTTCAAAATCTTTTTTCCAGATATGATTATCTATTGGATGAAAATTGATTTGAATGGTATTTAGAGAATATTTCTGAGTTCTTGAAAGAGACGATGTAATTGATGAATAAGGATCAACTTTTTCTTTTGCTCCAACTTCTTGTAATTCTACAAAATTTTTGATTGGGTAATAATTATGTTTTGAAAAACCAACATTTCAAATAGTCATCTTATCTGCTGGAATCCTAGCTAGATAATCAGATACTTCATTAATTTCTACATTGTTAAAATGAGCATAAATTTGATTTTTTATGAAGTTTGTATATTTGTCAGGACAAACTAAAAAGAATCTAATACTATTACCTATTTTTGTTATTTCAAAAGAAAAAGTAGGTAACTGCATAGTTTTTTTAGAAAATTCCTTTGGTGGATATTTATCAAAAACTTTATGTAAAACAATCAAGATATGCTCAAAAATCTCAGGTCATTTCTCGTTTGTCTTATCAACTGTGATTTCTAAAAGTATTTTTTTCATTGTAAAAAACTTATATTTTTATAACTGCCCCAATTATCATATCATATTACTTGTAAAAAATGCAAATATTTGATATCTTTTTTACTTGACATTTTATGTTTTATATTTTAATGACTTTTTTCATATCATTTTTTAGCTCTCAAATAAATTCTGTTTGTTTTCAATAAAGTTCAATTACTAATTTTCTAGAATGTAAAGCTTGTCTTTCTAATCAATATTTATTTAATACTTCTTTATTTACTTCTTTATTTCCATAAACTTTGTCTCAAATTATTGGAAATCATATACTTGATAAATGAACTCTGATTTGATGAGTTCTCCCTGTTTCTATTTTTATTTCCAAAACTGTGTATTTATTATCTATATATTGAAGTACTTTTCAATAAGAGATTGCAAGTTTTGGATTTATTGGATTTTTTACTGTCATTTTTATTTTATCAGTTGGATGTCTACCTATATATGATTCTATTTTAAAATTATTATCTTTTACTATTCAATTAACTATAGCTATATAATATTTATCTATTTCTCTTTTTTGTATTATATTTTGTAAATACTTCATCATACTGTCATTTTTGGCTACCATAATAAGACCTGAAGTATCCTTATCCAATCTGTGGACTATTCAAGGTCTTTCTTGTCAATTTATTGTTGCCAAATTCTTTGTATGATAAAGTAAAGCATTTACCAAAGTTCATATTTTACCATTTTCACCAGGAACTGGATGAGTATTTATTCAAGCATCTTTATTAACAATAATTAGATTTTCATCTTCATAAACTATATCTAATTTTATATTTTCTGCTTCTATTTTTGATTTTTCTATAATTATATCTATAGATATTTCATCTTGATTTTTTATTTTAATATTTTTTTTAATCTCATTTCAATTAATTTTAACTTGTCATCTATCTATGATTTTTTGTATAAAACTTCTAGAGAAATCAGTAAAAAGAGTTGATAGATACATATCAACTCTAAGCGGTTTTTCAGATAATACACAGAAATTATATTTCATACTTTCCTTCTTTATTCTATTACAATCCAAACTGACTTTTTAAACTATCAATTTGTTTTTTATCTTGTTCTTTTTTCTTTGTATCTTCTTGTTCCATAGTATACAAATCACCTAATTGTAACCATTCTTTTTGTTGTTTTACCAATAATTTTTTTATATCATCTGGATGCTCTTTTGATAATTCTCTAAATTTTTCTCTTTCTTCAATAAATACTTTTTTTAATTCATCAAATTGAAATTGTGAAAGTGTAGGTGCTGCATCAATTACTCTTTTCTTTTCCATAGTATTTAAAGAAAGACTATGTTTTAGCAAATCTAAAAATTCTTTTTCCTCTACACTTACTACATCTAAATGTAATTTTATAAGCTCCAAAACCAATTTATCAACATCATTTACAGTTACTGTTGTACTATTTTCTGACATATAAAATATATAAAAAATAAATTATTTTTGTATTTCAAAATAAGTATACATATTTTTTATAAATTTCAATTTTTTTTATCAAAATAATTCAATTTAATTTTGAAAAAAAATATTTTCTTCATATAATTACGAGCAACTAATAAATTATTTGAAAAACATTCAAAAATTATTAACTTTAAATGCTAATTAATGCCGACAGTGTGATTTAAAACTAAGAAAATAAAAACTAACATCTGGTGATTCAAGAAAAGTATATTCTTTTTAGCTTGAATTGCATCTATATTATTCATAAGTTTCTTATGAATATCTATTATTAAAAATATAAAAAACCTTGATTTCAATTTTAATTTATGAAATATAATAAGTAATTTAAAATTTAATGTAGCTCAAAATCAAGACAAGGATAATAAAATCAAGATACTTTTAACTTGAAGATGATGAGCAAATCATAGTGGTTGAGAATTGACTGATTCTATAATATTGGTATCTATAGATTTAAGCAAAAATATTGTTTCTATGTTATCTATTCCTAGAGACTTGTATATCAAATATGATAACTCAAGATATGGTAAGATAAATTGACTATATATTCATTATCTTGATCCAGCAAAATGAGAAGCAGAAGCAATGGAATATCTAAAAAATAAAATTAGCCAAATTACATGAGAAAAGATAGATTATTATGTAAATATAGATTTTTTATGATTTAAACAGGTTGTTGATTTATTATGATGAATTACTGTAGATGTTCCTGAAACTATTGCTGATTATTCTTATCCTAATACAACATGATGATATACTACTTTTATATTGAAAAAATGAACTTGGTTACTTGACTGAGAAACGGCATTAAAATATGCTAGAAGTAGACATAGTACAAATGATTTTGATAGATCACTTAGACAACAGTTAATACTTTCTGCAATTAAAGAAAAAATGCTTTTAGAAGGATATTTTAAAAATCCTATAAAAATAAAAAAGATGTATAACACAATTAGTCCTTATTTTTCGACAGATATATGACTAAGTTGAATTTTGAAAATTGCTTCTGACTTTAAAGAATTATGAAATAAAAACAATATAATTTCTCTTAATCTAAATAATTCTTGTGTTTACTGAGCTTCTGTTTGTGAAGTATGATGAATTCTTTACACTCCTCCTATGGAAAATTTTTGATGAGCATCTGTAGTTATACCAAGATGAGCAAGTTATTATAATCTAGAAAAATATGGTGAAATTCAGAGATTTTCAAATATTATATTTAATTATTCTTGAGTTTTTACAGATAAACAAGAAATCAATATTTTTAATTCAATGCCCGTTGCAAACCAAGCTTTGTACTTAGCAAATGATTTACAACAATTTTGATTTAATATCCCTGCAAAAGATTCAATTTGAAATACTGACTGAGTTCTATATGAACAAACAACTATTTTATATAATAATATATGAGATAAAACAGAAACTCTTGACGCCCTTAAACTTTTTATCAAATGAAAATATGAAAAAGTTGAAGCCCCTCGTTATTCTAAAAATCCAAACACAAAAATCGAAATTATAATATGAAAAGATTTAAAAGATATAACTGATTTTGATTGAGAAGAAAAAGTAGAATAAAAAAGACCAAAGTATCTGTCATTCCATTGCAGAAGGGAATCTACATTATATAATAAAAATAATAGTTATATTATAATATCTAAAACAATATTAACTCACTATTTATTAGCTACAATACAAAGAAGATTCCCGACTTCTCGGGAATGACAATAAAATAGATAATTCCTAATCCATTAATTTATGAACAGATTCAAACATAATTCATCAGATTTTATAAGATACAAAAAAAATAAATCCTTTCTAGATTTTTTTGATAATAAAAAAAGACTTAAAAAAATATGATTATATACAATCATATGATTTTCTTGATTCTTAATCTTAGCTACAATAATTATTTATGTAAAATATATATTACCTCTTCCTGATGTTAAAAATCTAGAAAATTTAAATCTTGCAAGATCATCAATTATATATGATAGAGACTGAAATGA
>DHWA01000013.1 GCA_002412935.1 Patescibacteria group bacterium UBA5194
ATTGGTATACTAACTTGAATGACTATTCAACATCTTGAGAGATTTAAAACACTTAAAAATATAATTAAAACTAAATTTGAATTAATAGAAAGTATAAATGAAAATTGACTTGCTATACTAGACTGCTCAAATGAAAATGTAAAAAAATGATTACAGGAAAGAAAAAATACACTAAAAGTAAAAAATATAATAGAAATTAATTCTCCTGAAAATATTACTTATCTAGACAATTTAGCTTGAATTAGTTTTAGTTATGACAAAAATATGATAGAAACTAAATTATTAGCATCTCACAGTGCAAACCAGATTATTATTGCATATGAAACTGCAAAATATCTAAAAATACCTACAAAGAAAATATTAGATTGAATCAAAAATATAAATTATATAAACCATAGACTTGAATTAATATATAATTCAAGTTCAAACTTATATGTAATTGATGATTCATTTAATGGTAATTTTGAATGAGTAAAAAGTACTATAGAATTACTTAAAAATATAAAATGACATCGCAGATTATACTTAACTCCTTGACTTGTAGAGTTATGAAAAGAAACTTTCAAAATACATCATGAAATATGAAAAATGTTGGCAGATGTTGTAGATGAAGTACTACTTATAGATACACCTGCAACAAAATCTATATACAATTGATTAATTGATAAATGATTTAATAAAAATAATATAACAGTTTATAAAACTACTACAGAAGCTCACGATGATTTAAAAAACATCCTCGTTTCTGAGGATGTAATAGTTTTTCAAAATGATTGGACTGATAATTATTTTTAAAATAATCTAAATTTAAATCTTAAATCTCTAAAAATGGCTCTTTCATTATTATCTATTGCTTTAATGTTTTTCTTATCTCACTTTTTAGTGTATTACTATCTAGTGATTTTATTTTGAATAACTAAATACAAAATAACTTTTTGAATAGTATTTTTATTTCTATCTATTAGTTTTATTTTATCTTCCATACTAGTACATCTATATAACAATGTATTTGTTATGAAATATTATTATTTATCATCTTTATGGCTTTGATTAATACTAAATTTACTAACAATTATAATAATTTTAACATTTTTTTTAATAATATTCAAAATATTTCATCTAAATATTAATCTAAAAATACTATGATTATTACTTATTTTCTTTGGTTTCACTTTAACTTGATATGGTATTTATAATGCAAATAATCCAATAATAAAAAATACAAGTCTAACTATAAAAAATCTACCTGAAAATTGGAAACACAAAAAAATAATTTTTCTTTCAGATGTACATTTATGAGCTATTTTAAGAGAAAATTATCTAAAAAAGATAGTAACAATGATAAATTCTGAAAAACCTGACATAGTTTTTATAACTTGAGATTTACTAGATTGATCAGATTGAAACCTAGACCATTTATCAAATTATATAAACACTATAAATGCTCCTATATATTATGTAAATGGTAATCATGAGACTTACCTATGAATACCAGAAGTAGAAAAAATACTAAGCAAAACAAAGATAAAAGAATTAAAAAATGAAGTAGTAAATGTAGACGGAGTAGAAATAGTTGGAATAAGTTATATAGATGAAAGAAGTTGAAATATAAATTTAAATCCTATTTTTGATGAGCTAACAAAAAATTGATATCAAAAAGATAAACCTTCAATACTTCTTTATCATGTCCCATTATATACAGAAGAATTTAGAATTTTTTGAATTAATTTACAACTTTCTTGACATACCCATAAATGACAAATGTGGCCTTATGGATACATAACAAGTTTGATTTATGGATGAAAAGATTACTGACTTTATACAAAAGAAAATTATAATTTATACACATCAAACTGAGTATGAACATGGTGACCACCTATTAGAACCTGAAATACTCCTGAAATAGTAATTTTAAATTTAAAATAACTAATATCCTTATGATTCATCAAGTTTACATACTTAAATGCTCTGATAATAGTTTTTATACAGGATCTACAAATGATATAAAAAAGAGACTTCACGAACACAATAACCTCAAATCATGAGCTCATTACACAAAAATAAGAAGACCAGTAGAAATGATTTATACTGAATTTTTTGAAAATTTAAGTGATGCTCGTAAAAGAGAATGTGAAATTAAAAAACTAACTAGAAAAGAAAAAGAAAAGTTGATAGAAAAAAGTATTAACTAGATATATACTGAAACTAAATTGGTTTTCATATTTTTTATAGCAAATGAAAACTGTTTGAGTCCCAAACTGAAAGTTTGGTCGAGTTTTTGAAATTTGCGGGAAAACTAGGAAAACCAATTTAGTTTCAGTATATATAATTTTACCAATTAAAATTAATCTATAATATGAAAAAACTACTTATTCTATTGTTAATTATTTTTGCATTGTTTATTATCATCTTTAAAAATGCTATTTTTCAAGAATGAAACCCTTTCCCTATAGTAAAAGCTATAATTTTTATTCCATTTTCTAATAATGGTTTTTCTAATTATAGTAAATGAAAATATATCACAAATGCGCCATATTCAGGAGAGAGACTTGAACTATATATGTATAACAAAGGTTACGATTTAAAAGAACAACTTTGATCTTGATATTTTTTTAAAGATAAAGAATGAAAAAGTATTACGATTACTTCAAAAATGTATTCTAGATTTTTTAGAGTTTTTTATATTCCTTTAGAATAAAACTTATTTTACTATTTTATTTTGTATTTTCCTCTTTTTAAACTAAAATTATAAAAAATAATTTCTAACTAGCTTTGTATGTCTCAAAAAATAACTTGTCCTCATTGTAATAATGAAATAGATTTAGATAAAATAGCAGATGAAAAATATTCTCTGATTTTAAAGAATCAAGAACTGAAACTAAAAGAAGAACAAGAAAAGCAAAAAATAGCTTTTGAAAAAGAACTAGAAGAAAAAACTGTAGAGATGAGAAAACAAGCTCTAGAATTTGCTGAGAAAAAAGCCTCTGAAGAAAGAAAAAAAGTGGAACTAGAGATGAAAGATATGTGAGATAGATTAAAAAAGGCAGAAGAAGAACAACAAGAAATGAGAAAAAAAGAATTAGATTTTTTTAAAAAGCAAAGAGATTTAGAAGATAAAGAAAAAAACTTTGAACTTGAAATGGAGAAAAAAATGTCTGAGGAAAGAAAATTAATTGAAGCAAAAATGTTTGAGAAAATGCAAGAAAGTTCAAAAAAAGAATTAGATGAAAAACTGGAAAAAATACAAGAAGAAAATAGAAAAAAAGAGCTTGAAATGATAAAACAACAAGAACAAATGAAAAAGACAATCGATGAATTAAAAAGAAAATCAGAACAATGATCACAACAAATCCAATGAGATGTACAAGAAGATGATTTAAGAAATTCTATCTCACAAGCATTCCCTATTGATACAATTGATGATGTTGCAACTTGAGTAAAATGAGCTGATATAATTCAAACCGTTAAAAATAACTTCTGACAACCTGTTTGAACAATAGTTTGGGAATCAAAAAATACAAAAGCTTGGCAAGATTCTTGGATTATGAAACTTAAAGAAGATAAACTAAAAATCAATTGAAATATAGCTATTTTAGTAACTACAGTTTTACCAAAAGGGATTAAAAACTTTGGTATGATAGATGATATAATGGTTTGTATACCTGAGTTTGCTATTCCTATCGCAAATATGCTTAGAGATAAATTATTATCTATTTCAAAAGTAGAAAAATCTCTAGAATGAAAAGATATAAAAATGGAAATGCTGTATAAATACCTATCAAGTGAAGAATTTTCTTCAAAGATTTCTATGATGGTTGAAGTATTTTCTCAATTAAAAATCTGAATAGATTCAGAAAGAAGATCTATGGAAAAAAACTGGAAAAAAAGAGAAAAAGATCTAGAAAGAGCAACCTATGCAGTTACCTGAATGTACTGAGAACTTGAAAGTCTTATGTGACAAGCACTACCTTGATCTGAAAAACTAGAACTATGAGCCTGAATAGATTATGATTCAGATGAAGATTCTGAAATATAATATTACCACCTTTTTTCTTTAACAGTCCTTACATATAATCCCTGAACCTGTAATCTCGCCCACTCAGTTTTTCTCAAAAACTTCAATGCTGATTGTTTACTAGGATTACTTACAAAACAATTGATTCTAATCAATTCCCCTAATTCTTCAAATCCATATTCTTCAATCAAATAATCTAAAATCATAGATAAGGTAACTCAATGCAATACATCATCATTTCTATTTGCTTTTTCCATAAATTTTAATTTTAATAATATAATTTTTATTATAGATATTTTTTTATTTTTACATAATATAAAAAATAAATTTGCCTTTTTAAATAAAATAAATAATCTATCCTAGTTCTTTTTAAAGAACAAAATATCAAGAGTTGGGTAAGAGAGAATAGGCTCGTTTGCATTACCCCAGCAACCATACTTTATGAGTACAGGTGCTAATTCCTACCTCGTTTAAGAGGAAAGATATAAATTCTACATTTTGTATAAAATTAGACTAACCTTTCCTTTTAATAAGTAAAGGTTTTTTATTTATTAAAATATTTTTTATGAAATACTTTATAACTTCTGAGTCAGTTTCAAGCTGACACCCTGATAAATTATGTGACCAAATAAGTGATGCTATACTTGATGCATGTCTTACAGAAGATCCATATTCTAGAGTTGGTTGTGAAACTCTTGTAACTACTTGAACTGTAATAGTTTCCTGAGAAATAACTACAAAAGCTAATGTAAATTATACTAAACTTATTAGAAAAACTATTTGTGATGTAGGTTACAATGAAGCAGAAGCTTGTTTTGATTGAGAAGAAATTTGAGTACATTTACTTATAAACACTCAATCTCCGGATATAGCAATGTGAGTTGATACAGGTTGAGCATGAGACCAATGATTAATGTATGGTTTTGCATCAAATGAGACTCCACATCTTATGCCTGCCCCTATTTACTATGCTCATAAATTAGCAAAAAAATTGGAAGAAGTAAGAAGAAATTGAAAACTACCATTTTTATTACCAGATGGAAAAAGCCAAGTAACTGTAGAATATGATGAAGATAAATTAGTAAGAATTGATACAGTAGTTATATCAAATCAACATAGAAAAAATGTAACTCAAGACCATCTTAAAGAAGAGATCAGAAAAGAAGTTATTAATCCAGTTTTATGAAATTTAATTGATGATAAAACTATTTTTCATATAAATCCTACTGGACTATTTGAAATCTGAGGACCAAAATGAGATTGTGGATTAACTTGAAGAAAAATCATAATTGATACTTACGGTTGATTTGGTAGACATTGAGGTTGAGCTTTTTCTTGAAAAGATCCTTCAAAAGTAGATAGAAGTTGAGCATATATTGCAAGATATTTAGCAAAAAATATAGTAGCCTCTGGGATTTGTGATAAATGTGAGATTCAACTTTCTTATGCAATTTGAGTTGCAAAACCAATAAGTATTTATGTAGATTGTTTTGGAACAGAAAAAGTTTCAAGAGAAAAAATTATAGATACAATCCACAACAATTTTGATTTATCTCCAAATTGAATAATTAAAAAACTTGATTTGAGAAAACCTATTTATCAAAAAACAGCATCATATTGACATTTTTGAAGAGATGATGTAAGTTGGGAAGAACTTAATAGTGTTGAAATATTTAAAGATTTATTGTAATTATTATAAGTTATTAAATTAACACGAGTATTTTTTTGCTTTTAATGAAAAATATTGTAAAATATTATAAGTTAATATTTTACAATATTTTTATGTTAAGTTCACAAACTCTTGAACAAAATTTAGATAATCAAGAACAGATAAAATCAAATACATATACTTGAGCTCAAAGAAAAGTTAAAAAATCAGTTAATAATATTTTTTTATTTCATAGTAAAAAAGATAAAATAATAGATAATTTATCTAAAATTTGAATTAATGTTACTTCAAAAGATATAAAAGTTGATACTACTGTATTATCAGATGATGGGATAAAAGAAAAATATTCACCAGATGAATCTCATATACATATAGCACCAATGTTATCAACTAAAACTTTATTTGATATGGTGTGACTTGATAAAAATTTACTTAAATCTAAAAATGTTACTGATATATGATGATGATTTACAGCTTTACCTTTTGAATTACAAGATATTGTAAGTTCTTTAGAAATTGTAGATCCTTGTTTTGACTGAGATATTGAAAGTTTAATTAATGCAGACCTAGTTCTTTTAGAAAAAATGATGACATCAGTTAAAAAACCTATAGAAGAAAAAAAAGAAAATATAAAAAGATTAAATCAAGAATTAGATAAATTTGAAGATGATTATAGTTGAAAATGAAGATCAATATCTATGGATTTAATGAGAGAAATAGATAAAATTAAAAAATCTATAAAAAAATTTGAAGATTCAATACATAGTAATTTATCAGTTATTGATGAACTAAAAATATGGAAAGAGTTTATTAAAAAAAGAAAATCAAAAAGTAATACTTTAGATTTTCAAAATATCCATTTTAATAGTTCAGTATGAGAAAATATTAAATGAATTAGTAATGATAGTCAGAATCTAGTTTTTATTAATCATTTATTAACTAAAGATAATGTTAATCCTTATTTAATATTGTCTGAAGCTATTAGAATTACTAAAACAAGTTGAGAAATTATAGTAGTTAATGATGTGACAAATTGAAAAAATGAATTCCTAAATTTATTTAAAAATAGTGACATAAAAATAAATCATAACAAAGATAAACATAAAATATGGTTTAGAGTAATAAAAAACTAAAAAAATCTTAAACATAAACTATTTTAAAAAAATAGTTTTTTTATATTTACAAAATTAACTAAAGAGATATAATATGGGTGTTTTATTTTTATAATAATTTAATTATGACTAAAAAATATATTTCCTATATATGAACTTCTGTGGCTATAGTAATTGTTTGAGCTTATTTATTTTTTAATGTACAAAAAACTAATAGTCCTGGTGAAAATGAATCTACAAAAATAAATACTTGATTTACTCAAACTGGAAGTGAAAGATTAACTAAAACAGATACAAAAACAGACTCTGAATCTATGAATTTATGGCAAAAATTTAGTGCAGGAGAAAAAGTAAATCTAAAATGTGAAATTGAAACAGAGCAAGAATGATGAAAAATAAAACAAATAGTTTATATATCGTCTCCAAACATAAGAATGGATATGAATGTAGCAAATAAAGCTTGAGATAATGAAAGTCATATGATAATGGATTCGCAATATTCATATATCTGGGGAGCTAATGGACCAGCTATGAAAATGAAAAACGTAAAAGATGATGCAAATAAAGATGTAGAAAATATTCCTGAAAATAATACAGAAAAAAATCCTGAACAAGATATGAAAAATAATCTTGAAAATATCCCCTACAATAAATGTAGTGAGTGGATAGTTGATGATTCTATGTTTAAACTTCCTGCATGAACAGAATTTATGGATATGGAAACATTACAAGAGGATATGATGAATCAAGCAACAAAATGAATGACAGAGGAACAAATCAATATGTTAAAAAGTAGTATGCCTACAAATAATTAAAATATACTTACAATGAGATATGAAAAATTAGATATTTTCAGAGGAATTGCAATTTTGCTTATGATTTTATTTCATATCAATTATTCACTATCAGATATTTTTTCAATAGATTTTCTAAATTTTTCTGAACTATTTCGGCTTCTACTATGAAAAATATGAGTATTACTATTTATAAGCATTTCTTGAGTTTCATTTTTTCTAGCTGAAAAAAAGTATTGAGATAAAATCTATAAAAAATATGTAAAATACTCTATTTTTCTTTGAATAATAGCCTCTTTAATAACTTGATTTACATATTTTTTTATTCCCTGACAACTTATTGTTTTTGGTATTCTACATTTTTTTTCACTCTCTTTTTTACTAATGATTTTTTTTCGTAAATTGAGATACTTAAATTTTCTCCTTGGAATTATTATAATTTTAATTCCAGTATTTTTTACAATGGAAACTAATTTTCATTATTTATTTTTCTTATGATTTACCTACCCATCCTTTTATTCTGCAGATTTCTACCCAATAATTCCATATTTTTGAGTATTTCTTCTAGCTTATTCTAGCTCTATTTTTCTAGATAAAAAACAAGTATTATGAAATATATTTTGATGAAAACACACTTGAATTATAAGTAATTTTTTGAAATTTATGTGAAAAAATTCACTTATAATCTATTTAATTCACCAACCAATAATTATTTTTATTATCTATTTATTAACCTACTAAATTATGTCTCACCAAGTTAACTATGCTAAAATAAAACATTGATATGTTCGTATACTATCAGATTGAACGCTAAAACTTTCTATTCCCCTTAGACTAAAAGATGATAAGGATTTTGAAGAAAAACTTTTAGAAAAATGAAAAATCTTGATGGAAAAAATAAAAGAAACAAATCATAGAAAAATAGAAACTATTTGAGATGATTTTATAGTTATTTTTGGTGAAAAAATTAAGAAAACTGATTTTTTAGAAAATAGTATACAAAATATAGAATATAAAATGCAAAAATGACAAAGTTTAAACAAAAATAAACAATTATCCAATTTTACAACATTCACTTCTAAATACTTAAAAAATATTTTAGAACAAGAATCAATTTTAATTCTTGATAAATATTCTAAACTTTTATGAGTTCCTTATGATAAACTTTATATAAAAGATTTAAAATCAAAACGGTGAAGTTGTTCTAGAATTCAAAAAATAGTTATAAATTTAAAACTTGTCCATCTTCCAAAGGTATTTTTAGAATATGTAATAATTCACGAGGCTTGTCACCTAAAAGTAAAAAACCACTCTCATATTTTTTGGAAACATGTAGAATCTTTTCATCCAGAATACAAAGAAACAAGAAAAGAACTAAAAAAATATGAAATCTAAATAGTCAATAAAAAACTATTGTATTTTTAAAAAAATAAGTAAAATATTAATTACTTATCATATAACTTTATAAAAATATGGATAATAAATGAGATTACTATAGATTTATACAATCTAAATGGGCTCCTTTTTTATTGTGAATTTTATTTATAGGAGTATTTTATGCTATTTACTTTATTTGATGAAATAAAATTCTCACTCCTATCATTAGTCCTAGTGTAAATGATTTTATTAAAAAATTCTGAAATTTTATTCCAGCTTTGTACTGAATAATATTAACTATAATTTTGTACTTATTAATTTTGATAAAATGGGTTATTCGTCTCAATTTTTGGATTGTTAGTTTTTTACTTATATGGTTAGTTTTTTGATTTAATCTATTTTTCTGAATACAATTATACTTTTTTGAACCAAGATATACAGAAGTTGCAATCTATATAATAGATAGTTTTAGTAAAGCTATGATTTGAGCAGGTGCTTCTGTTTTACTTGCTAGTATAATCTTAGTTTTTATAAAGATAAAAAAATCTTAATTTTTAATTTTTCGAAATTATGAAACAACATATAAATAAAATATTAATCTGAATATTTTTAACATTTTTTTTAAGTTCTTGTGATTCTGTATTAACTTGAATTGGTAATCTTATGTGTACATGGGCTCCTGATAGTGATCATTGTTTTCAATTTACTGCAGTTCAATCATGATCTCCAGATGCATGTGAAAAAATAAAATGAACAAAATTTAAAGATACTTGAAGTAATCCTCCACGTGATAAATGTTATATGACTGTTGCAACAAATAAAGAAGATCCTTCTATTTGTAACAAAATTAAATGATGACTTTTATCATATACTCCTGATGAATGTATAAAATGAGTTTGACAAAAAATCCTTGATGAGACTGTAGAAAAAGATGATTTAAATGGGTGTAAAAAATTGTCTACATTCTCTGGTTTATATCAAAGTCAATATGATGAATGTAAAGCTAAACTTGCAACAGTAGAAAAAATAAATGATAAAGATTCTAAAATAGATGATTTGATTTCTCAATTAAAATCAGATCCAGGAAATAAAGATCTAAAAAAACAACTAGATGATTTAAAAAAGCAAAAACAATTGACTTATGAGATGATGCCTGAAGTACAAAAATGACAATATTTTAAAGAAAAAAGAGAAGCTATAATGTGAGATATTGAAGATGAAGATGTAAAATCAGCTATTTCAAAAGAGTTTACAGCATATAAATCTGGTGAACCAAATATAATAAATCAACTTGATAAATTACAAGAAATCACAAAAAAACAAGAAATGATAAAATCAGCTGATGAAAAAGCTAATGAGTTAGTTGATAAAATGAAAGAACAACTAGATTGAATAGTACAAGAAAAACAAGATGAAATCGTATGAGCTATGTGAGATAAAGCTCAAGAACGGATCGAAAAAAATGGTTGAGCTCAACTAAAATATGCCCTAAGTGACCTAAAATGGACTATGGATAAGTATGAAAAATGAAGTGCTATGTATGAATCAGCTAAATGAAAATATGACAAAATAAAATGAGTATATGATGAAGTTATGTGAGTATACAATAGAGTTGACCAAGTAAATAAGATGCTAGCTGAATGAAAAATAGATGCCTGAAAAGCAAAAGTACTAAAGTGAGCAGTATTACTTGATAAATGACTAGAATATGCAACTGGATATGTACCAGTTTTTGGTAGTACAATATCAACAATAAGTAAAGAAACTTTCTGAGTTGTAATAGAACTTGCTAAAAAAAGAGCAGAGAGATCAACTGCACTTGATAAATGTTTTGATGATCCTGCTAATTGTGATACTGATAAAATAAGTGCTTATTAAAATCCTATTGACTTTTAAATAAAAGGTGCTATATTACACAATATAACATCTTTTATTTTTTTACTGTTCTATTATGTATTGAACAAAACAAGATATACTTATATGAGAATGAACCTATATGAGAATAGGTGATGAAGTATTTCAAGCTAGATGAAATTTTTATGTTGGTTTAGAAAAGAAATCATTAAAAGAAATTATACAAAAAAAATGAAATCCTGATATTTTCAAAGTTGAAGAATACGAAACTCTAGATTCAAATATAGGTAGAATAAAAATAAGACTCCAAGATATTTTAGTTGAAAACTAATAAAATTAATTTGACAAAATCCTAAAACCAAATACCCTAAATATATAAATTTACTAAATTAAAAAAAGTATATGACTAATTTATTTACAACATCTTTAAGAAGAAGACCATTTTCACAAATGAAAATGGTTGCTATTGCTGTGTAAATAAATTATACATCATAAAAGAGCTATTTTCATAAATAGCTCTTTTTATTTTTTTAAATTTTTAAATATGGAAAATACAACTACTTACAAAAAAGTTGCTTCACATGAAGCAATAAAATGAGAATTTGATAAATGTTTACTTTTGTATTCAGGTGGACTTGATACATCTATGATGCTAAAATGGATACAAGAAGAATACAATTGTAAAGTAATTGCCCTAACAATTGATATCTGACAAACAGCAGATGACCTAGAAGCAATTAAACAAAAAGCATTTTATCTATGAGCACTAGATGCTGTTGTCATAGATGCAAAAGATGAATTTGCAGAAGTACTTCTTTCAAAAGCTATAAAAGCAAATGCAGATTATCAATGATGATATGCACTAAGTACTCCTCTTGGTAGGGTTATTATATCTGAAATTGCTGTAAAAATAGCAGAAAAATATGATTGTAAAGTCATAGCTCACGGATGTACTTGAAAATGAAATGATCAAGTTCGTTTTGAATGATATATAACAACTTTAAATCCAAAGATGAAAACAATTGCTCCAGTAAGGGAATGGTCTATGTGAAGGGATGAACAAATAGAATATGCTGAAAAAAATTGAATTCCTGTAAAACAAAAAAAAGATAAACCCTATTCGTATGATGAAAATATGTGGTGAAATACTTGAGAATGATGAGAAATAGAAAATCCAGAATTTACACCTAAATTTGCAAATATTCTACAATGGTGTAAAACTATAGAAGAAGCAGTTGATAAAACAGAAGAAATAACAATCTGATTTGAAAAATGAATTCCTACAAGTCTAAATTGAGAAAATAAAAAATTATCAACTTTGATTATGGAATTGAATAAATTATGAGCAAATCATGGAATATGAGTATTCCCTCTTATAGAAGACAGGCTTGTATGATTAAAAGTTCGTGGAGTCTATGAAAATCCAGCAGCAACTATACTTATAAAAGCACACAAAAATCTAGAACAACTAGTTTCTACAAGGGAAGAAAATGAATTAAAAACTCTTATAGATACAAAATGGGCATACCTAACTTATGCAGCAAAATGGTATGATCCAGTAATGAAAAATATCATCTCATATATCGATATGCAAAATGAAAAAGTAAGTGGGACAGTTACCATAAAACTATACAAATGAAATGTAATTGTAGCAAACTTAACTTCAAAATATTCTCTTTTTGATGCAAATCTTGCTACTTTCAACAAATGTATGAGCTTCAATCAAAACTCTAGTGCATGATTTATAGAAATCTATAATCTAGCTCAAAAAACAGCTTACAATGTAATGAAGTAATTCTTAATTATACAGACTATGAAACATTTTTTAACACTCAGTGATTTCTCTAAAGAAGAAATTTTGGAGATACTAGAACTAGCTTTCCATATCAAACAAGAAACAAAAGCATGAATTTTTAAAGATTATATGAAGAAAAAAACTCTCGGAATGATATTTGAAAAATCTTCAACAAGAACAAGAGTAAGTTTTGAAACTTGAATCTATCAACTTGGATGACAATGATTATTTCTATCATCAAACGATATCCAATTAGGAAGATGAGAACCATTAAAAGATACTTCAAGAGTTCTCTCAACTATGGTAGATATGGTTATGCTTAGAACTTTTGGTCAAGAAAGACTAGAAGAATTTGCAAAATATTCAAGTATTCCTGTAATTAATTGACTAAGTGATGAATTTCATCCAGTACAAATAATGGCAGATTATATGACTATAATAGAACAAAATAAACAAGATAATTTAGTTATTGCTTATATCTGAGATTGAAATAATATAGCACATTCTTGGTTAAATCTAGCATCAAAAATAGGTTTTGAACTGAGAATTGCCACACCAAAGTGATATGAAGTAAATCAAAATATTTTAGAAAATGCTCTTTTGAAAGCTGAAAAAAGTTGAGCTAAAATTACAATTAGTAATAATCCAAAAGAAATAGTAAAATGAGCAACAGTAGTTACAACAGATACTTGGGTGTCTATGTGACAAGAAGATGAAAAAGAAAAAAAAATAGCAGACTTTAAATGATTTATAGTTGATGAAAACTTAATGAAATTATCTCATAAAGATTCAATTTTTCTACACTGTTTACCTGCTTACAGAGGTTATGAAGTAAGTGAAAATGTCTTGGAATGAAGCCAAAGTGTAGTTTGGCAAGAAGCAGAAAATAGACTTCATGTTCAAAAATGAATTATGGTATGGCTTCAAATGAAGCAAAAATAAAATATAATTTAACTTTAAATTTTATGAAAAAAATATGGCAAAAAAATAGTACTCAGAGTGTGAATTCCCTTATCGAAGATTATACTGTATGAATTGATTATTTAATTGATATGCAATTAATCTCGTACGATATAATCTGATCAAAAGCTCATGTTAAAATGCTAAATAAAATCTGAGTTTTAACTGATTCTGAGAAAGATTCTCTTTTACAATGATTAGATGAAATCTGAGAATTAGTGAAAAAATGAGATTTCACAATATTAAAATCAGAAGAAGATTGTCATACAGCAATTGAATCTTATCTAACAAAAAAATACCCTAGTATTTGAACAAAAGTCCATACTTGAAGGTCAAGAAATGATCAAATCCTAGTTACTACAAGGTTATTTACAATGGATAAAGTTTCTAAAATTATAGAATCTATAGAAACACTAATAAACTCTTTTGAAAACAAAATAAAAGAAATCTGAGAAATAAAAATGCCTGGTTATACACATATGCAAAAAGCTATGCCCTCAAGTGTATGAATGTGGCTTTGATCAATTCACGATTCTATACAAGATGATTTACTCCTAGTAAAAACAGCTCTAGAAATCAATAATCAAAACCCTCTTTGAAGTGTTGCTTGATTTTGAGAAAATGTATTTTGATTAGATAAAGAATTTACAGCAAAAGAATTATGATTTAAAAAAGTCCAATCAAACCCAATGTATGCCAGTTACAGCAGGTGAAAATTTGAGAATATTATTCTACAATCTCTTAGCCAAGTGATGATGGATCTATGAAAATTTGCTTCTGATATGGTATTATTTTGAACCAAAGAATTTGATTATTTTACTCTACCAAATGAGTTTAAAACTGGGTCAAGTGTAATGCCTCAAAAGAAAAACTTGGATGTGATGGAACTTGTTAGGTGAAATTCCAATTTATTTCAAGGTTATGAATACCAAGTAAAAGAAATATTTAAAAACTTAATGAGCTGATACAACAGGGATTTTCAACTTACAAAAGAACCATATCTAAAATGAATAAAATTAGCTTTGGATACTATTGATATTTGCAATCTAGTTGTAAATAATCTATGAGTTAATAAATCTAAATTAGAACTTGCTTGTTCAGAAGAATTGTATGCTACAGAAGAAGCTTACAAACTTGTAAAAGCCTGAGCAAGTTTTAGGGATGCTTATAAGATTGTATGAGAGAAATATCTGTAGAAATAATAATAGTATTATTACTTCCTGTCATTCTGAGGCTTTTACGAAGAATCCCTTAAGCATTTTTTTATGATATAATCCTAGTTTAAGGGATTCTTAATTTCATTTAGTATAATACAATTTAGTCTTACTTTTGAATCCAAAAGTAGCAAAAGATTTAAGGGGACGTCGTTCCCCTTAAAAACCCCTGAAGCGTTTCCCGGTTTCTGGGTTCATATCACAAATTATGTTTTTATTTAAGTCATAGTTTTACCTTTCAATTGACCACTTAGTGAAAATAAGGACTTTTATTTATTATAAAATTTAACTTACTATATTGGTAAACTTATAGAAATATGGGGGTTTGGGGGGCGAGACGATAGTGAGTACTTACAGAAAGCACAAAACACTAATTCTGAAATTCGAGCCCCCAAATCTTTTGCTTACTTTTGGATTCAAAAGTAAGAAGTAATTGAATTATCTAAAATAAACTTAAATTTTAATTTAAACTAAATTATTTATAATAAGAATTTACAAAAATAATAATATAGATAAAATAAAATCTCAAATACTTAAAAAATCCTCTTATGAAAAAACCAGAAAAAAACAAAAAATGAAACCTATTAAATCTACTTAAACCATATACCTGGCTTATAATATGAATACTTGTACTTACTATCCTAAGTAATGGTTTAAATCTTACGATTCCAAAAATTATATCATCATCTATTGATGCCTATACAAAATGAAATTTAAATCTATATATAACTATTATAGAATTTTTTGTAATATCTGTTTTTATATTTTTGTTCACTTATATGCAAAATATTATGCAGGTTTATACTTCTGAAATAGTAGCAAAAGATCTGAGAGAAAAACTTATAAAAAAAATCTCACTTCAAGATTATAATTATATCCAGACTGTGAGTCCTTCAAAACTACTTACAAACCTGACTTCTGATGTTGACTCAGTAAAATCATTTGTCTCTCAGGCTATCGCTTCAATTATATCTTCTATTTTTTTGATAATCTGAGCAAGTGTGCTTCTTATTATGATAGATTGGCAACTTGCTTTAGCTGTCCTTAGTATAGTCCCTATAATCTGAGGTACTTTTGCTTTTATCCTTTCTAAAGTTAGTAAACTATTCAAGATGACCCAAGAAACTATTGACTGGTTAAATAGAATTATAAATGAAAGTATCCTAGGATCAGCTCTGATTAGACTTCTCAACTCTCAAACTTTTGAATATAAAAAATTTATAGAAGCAAATGAAAAATCAAAAGAAATCTGATTTGCAATCTTGGGATTTTTCGCAACTCTTATTCCGATAATAATGTTTTTCTCAAACCTTGCAATTTTGATAATTTTGGTACTTTGAGGACATTTTGTAATCCTTGGAACTATGAGTCTTGGTAATTTTGCAGCATTTAATGCTTACTTATCAATCCTTATCTTCCCTATCATAATAATCTGATTTATGAGTACTGTTATAGCTCAAGCATCTGCTTCTTATGGTCGTATTTTGGAAGTACTTAATTCCGAAGAAGAAAAAGACGAATGAACTATAGTAAAAAAACTAAATTGAGATATAAGTATGGAAAATATTGGTTTAAATTTCTGAGATAAATGTGTACTAAGAAATATCAATTTTCAAATAAAACCAAAAACAAGAACTGCAATAATAGGACCAACTGCAGCAGGAAAAACTCAGCTTCTAAATATATTGACTGGTCTAATAAAACCAAGTACTTGATTAATCAAGTATGACTCAAATAATCTAAATCAATATGATAAAAAATCATTTTACGAACAAATTGGATTAGTATTTCAAGACAGTAATCTTTTCAATCTATCTCTTAGAGAAAATATAGCATTTAGTGATACTGTAAAAGATATAGACATAAAAAAAGCTATAGATACCGCAGAACTTAGAGATTTGATAGACTCTCTACCAAATTGATTAGATACAATAGTTTCAGAAAGATGAACTAGTCTATCAGGATGACAAAAACAAAGAATTATGCTAGCTAGAGCACTAGCTGTAAATCCAAAAATACTTCTACTAGATGATTTCACTGCTAGACTTGATGTAAAAACTGAGAAAAAGATTCTAGATAATGTAAGAGAAAATTACCCTGAAATTACTCTTATATCTGTAACCCAGAAAATAGAACCAATAAAAGATTATGATACTATAATATTATTGATGGAATGAGAAATATTAGCAATTTGAAAACACGAAGAACTTATAAAAACATCTCCAGAATATATCCAAATTTTTAATTCACAATTAAGTACAAACAATGAATACTAATTACAAACTTAAAACAGGTAAAGAAAAAAATAAAAAAGGGAAAAAGATGAAGTCTTCACTGAAAAAACTTCTTCCCCTATTAAAAGACGAGAAATCAAAACTATGGATAACTTTTGTAACAGTTATTATCAATTCTGTTGCTAGTCTAATCTCGCCTATTATCATCTGAATAACTATTGATACATATATAAAATCAAAAGATTATCATGGTATACTAATCAATTCTATGTGGCTTTTAGCAATCTATATAATCTGAAGTCTTGCTCTTTTTATCCAAACAAAATCTATGTGATGAGTTTGAAGAAGACTTTTATTTAGCTTGAGAAATGTCATTTTTAATAAACTTCAAGAATTGCCTATTGAGTTTTTTAATCAAAACAAAGCTGGAGATCTAATCTCGAGAATTAACAATGATACAGATAAATTAAATCAGTTTATATCACAAGCATTGATGCAGTTTATGAGAAACTTTTTTTTAATCCTTTGAACTGGTATTTTTATACTTTTTCTAAATTTTAAACTGGCGATTGCAACTCTAGTACCCGCAATACTGGTTCTCATAATATCTAGGACTTTATCTCCACGGGTTAAGAGAAAAAATCTAGAAAGTCTACAAGCAACTTGAAATATAAGCTCTGAAATACAAGAAAGTTTGAGTAGCTTCAAAGTTATAATTGCATTTAATCGTCTGGATTATTTTAAAAAGAAGTTTGAGATATCAAATAAAGAAAACTACAAAGCTTCCCTATGAGCTTGAATTGCCAACAATACCTATACTCCAATATACTGATTTGCATCAAATCTAGCTTCTCTAATCACTTTATGTTACTGACTATATCTAATATCTACTTGAAATATCACAATAGGTCTACTTATAAGTTTCCAAATTTATGTAACAAATTTCTATTCTCCACTTCTACAAATTGCTTCTATCTGGGCATCATTTCAACAATCTCTAGCCTCTCTTGATAGAATCTGGGAGGTTGTATGACTTAATACAAATATAAAGATTATTGAGTCTGAAAAAACTATAAAAAACAATTCTTTACTAGAATTTAAAAATGTATTTTTCCGTTATCCTGAGTGAGAAAATATCCTAAAAGATATAAATTTCACACTAAAAAAATGAAAAACTTATGCTCTAGTATGACCAACAGGTTGATGAAAAACAACAACAGCTTCTCTTATGGCAAGACTTTATGATCCATCTGAATGAACTATACTACTTGATTGAAAAGATATCCGTTCATACAAACATAATGATAGAGCCAAAAAAATAGGGTTTATATTACAAGAACCATTCTTGTTTTCATGAACTATCAAAGACAATATAATCTACTGAAATGACAAATATCAAGATTATACAAACAAAGACCTAAGCGAAGTTTTGAAAAAAGCAGATTTATACAATCTAGTATCCAAGTTTGACAAATGACTAGACACAGAGATCACCACAAGTTCCGAATCTATAAGTCTATGACAAAAGCAACTCATAGCATTTGTAAGAGCCTTCCTAAGAAATCCCGAACTACTTATACTAGATGAAGCCACAGCCAATATAGACACAGTCACAGAACAACTACTGGACGAAATACTTAGTAAATTACCAAAAACTACAACAAAAGTTATCATCGCACACAGGCTAAATACTATCAAAAATGCCGATGAAATATTCTTTGTAAATTCATGAGTTATAACAGTAGCACATTCTATGGAAAATGCAATGGAGATGCTGTTTAGTGGGAGGAGAGAGGGGTAGGAAATCTTCTGTCATACTGAATGAAACGAAGTATCCCTTTAACATTAATAAAAAATAGAGAAAATTGCTTAATAGACGATAATAATTATTCTATGTTTTAATTAATAGCAAAAAATTAAAATATAAAAATTTGATTTTAGAAAAATATGTATATACTAAGTGTATATTATATATTTTTTGAAAGTAATTTATATTTTAACTTAGGGTTATGATTGATAAAAATATTTCAATTTTCGAATGAAAAAAAATCAGAAAAATTTATGATGAGAAAAAAGAAAAATGGTATTTTTCAGTTATAGATATAGTTTGAGCTTTGATAGAACAAGAGGATTATAATAAAAATAGAAAGTATTGGAATAAATTAGCTGAAAGGCTCAGAAATGAATGAAGTGAAGTGGTGACAAATTGTCACCAGTTGAAAATGTTAGCAAAAGATAATAAAATGAGATTAACAGATGTAGCAGATGTAGAAATTTTATTAAGGATTATTCAAACAGTTCCAAGTAAAAAAGCTGAACCTATCAAGTTATGGTTAGCTCGTGTAGGTTATGAAAGAATGCAAGAGATAACTGATCCTGAAAAATCTCTAGACAGAGCAAGAGAAAATTGGTTAAAATGATGAAGAAGTGAACAATGGATTACAAGGAGAATGGCATGACAAGAAACTAGAAATAAGCTTACTAGTTATTGGGATGAAAACGGAGTAGAAAAGTGAGAAGAATTTGCTATTTTAACCAATATTATTCATAGTGAATGGACTTGATTATCAGTTAAAGAACATAAACAACTTAAAAATCTAAAATCACAAAATCTAAGAGATCATATGACAGAAGCAGAGCTTATATTTACTGCTTTAGCAGAATTGTCTACTAGAGAGATAGCAGATACTATGAAAACAAAATGACTTAAAGAAAATAAAATCCCTGCAAAAAAATGATGAGAAATAGCAAAAAATGCTAGAAAAGAATTAGAAAATAAGACTTGAAAAAAGGTAGTAAGTGGAAAGAATTTTTTGGAATATGTAAAAGAGAAAAAAAAGATTGAAGGTAGGGAAACAAAAAAATAGCTCCCAGTCTACAAGAGATCATTTCGCTGAGGTGAGCGACCTCCAAAAATATCATAATCAATATGGAAATATTGCTTTAATGGGAGGAGAGAAAGTTAGAGATGTATTTTGAAATATATAGTTGATTTTTTTATAAAAATCTTTATTATATACAAAGTATACTTTAACTCATAATCAATGCCCTACTCAGAATCAGATACAAGAGCAAAATATATAGACCCTCAACTTAAAAATAGTAACTGGGAAGAAATAAGTATTATAAGAGAATACTATTTTACTGACTGAAGAAAAGCACTTTGATGAAAAAGATGAAAAAGAAAATTTGCTGATTATATACTGACTTTCAAATGAGTAAAACTTGCAATCATAGAAGCTAAAAAAGAAGAATTAGACCCAACAGAATGACTAGAACAAGTTAAAGAATACTGTAAAATCCTTAATTTGAGATTTGTTTATTCTACAAATTGAAAAAAGATTTATGAATTTGATTTAGAAACTTGAAAAGGAGATTTTGTAGATAAGTACCCTGCTCCAGAAGAACTATATAATAAAGTTTACTCAGAAAGAAATCTTGCAAAAGAAACTCTTCTAAGTGAACCTTTTTTATTGTCTGATAAAAAACCTAGATATTATCAAGAAATAGCTATAAATAAGACTATGGAAGCTATTTGAAACTGAGAAAATAGGATTTTACTAACTCTAGCTACTTGAACTTGAAAAACTGTTATAGCTTTTCAAACTGTTTATAAACTTTTCAATGCTAGATGGTCAAAAGATGGTATTTGAGTAAGAAGACCTAGAATATTATTTTTAGCAGATAGAAATATACTTGTAGACCAAGCAATGAATACTTTTAATCCACTTGAAAAAGATATATTAAAAATCAATTGAGTTGAAATCAAAAAAAGATGATGAAAAGTCCCTATGAATGCAAATATTTTCTTTGCTATTTATCAAGCTTTGGTTTGATGAGTAGATGAAGAAAATCCAGATGAAGTAATTGAAGCATACTATAACAGATATCCAAAAGACTTTTTTGATATGATAATTATAGATGAATGTCATAGAGGCTGAGCTAGAGAAGATTGAAACTGGTCAGAAATATTAAAATACTTTGATAGTGCAATTCATCTATGACTTACAGCAACACCAAAAAGAGATGACAATATAGATACATATAGATATTTTTGAAAACCTATTTATGAATACAGTTTAAAAGCTTGAATAGATGATTGATTTTTAACACCTTTTAAAATAAAAAGAATCAAGTTAAATATAGATGAACTAGTTTTAAATACTTGAGACCAGATAATAGAATGAACAGCTAAAAAAGATGTTTACTATACAAAAGATATGGAAAGAGAGATTATAATAGATGAAAGGTCTGATTTAATAGCTCAAACTATTTTACAACAAATCAATAAGATGGATAAAACCATAGTATTTTGTGTAGATCAAAGCCATGCACTTAGAATAAGAGATAGTATAAATAAATATAAAACAGTTAAAGACTCTGATTATTGTGTAAGAGTTACAAGTAATGAATGAGAGATATGAAGAACTTATTTAGAAAGATTTCAAGATAATGATAAAGATATACCAGTTATTCTTACAAGTTCACAAATGTTAACAACTTGAGTAGATGCCTTAAATGTAAGAAATATAGTACTTGTAAGGAATATTTGAAGCATAGTTGAGTATAAACAAATTATTTGAAGATGAACTCGTATATTTGACTGAAAAGATTATTTTACTATTCTTGATTTTGTATGAGCTACAAATGATTTCAAAGATGAAGTTTGGGATTGATGACCAGAAGATGATGATAATTGTCATTCTGAACTTGTTTCAGAATCATCAAAATGTAAAAATACTAATTATGAATCTGAAATAAATTCGCAGTGACAAGAAAAAGAAAAAAGATTATATGTTAAATTATGAGATAGTAGAGAAGTAAAAGTAATAGATATAGAAACTAGATACCTTGACCCAATTACTTGAAAACACTTGAGTTCAGAAGACTTTTTAAAGAAGATAATTTGAGATTTACCAACTTTTTACAAAGATGAACATCAATTAAGAGAATTATGGAGTAATCCAGAAACTAGAGATGAATTATTGTATAAATTATCTCAAATATGACTTGATACAGAGCAATTAGATGACTTAAAGAGAATATTTGAAGCTGAGGACTCAGATATATTTGATGTACTTGCTCACTTGTCTTTTGATAGTGATATAAAGTACAGGTCTGAAAGGTCTATTTATTGAGAAGAAATAGTTGATAATTACGAAAGTATTAAAGCTCGTGAATTTTTAGAATTTTTACTTACTTTGTATGTGAAAAATTGAATTTTAGAGTTTAGAAAGGATAAATTAGCAAGTAAAATAGCTTTGTTTAATAAATGACAATCAAGAGAGATAGCAAGTGAATTTGGTTGAATTGAAGAGCTTAAAAATGCTTATTATGAATTGCAAAGGAGTTTATATGTTAAGTAAATAATATGCTTGTATTTATTGATGAAAGTTGAGATAGTTGATTTAAATTTAATAAATGAAGTAGTGAAATATTTACTATTATTTTAGTTGTATTTAATGAAAATGATGAGGCAAAAGCTTGTGATACAAGAATTGAATTATTAAAAAGAGAAATATTTGGAGATATAAATGAAGAATTTCATTTTAAAAGAAATTCAGATAATGTAAGAAAACAATTTTTTGAAGCAATGATTCCATATAGCTTTTTCTATTATTGATTTGTTTTAAATAAAAAAAAGTTATATTGAGAATGATTTAGAAGTAAAGAATCATTTTATAAAATATTAAGTTGATATATATTTGAAAATGCAAAGGAAAAATTGGATAATGCAAAAATAATTATTGATAAAAATTGAAATAACGAATTTAGAAATAGTTTAGCAAAATACCTAAAAACAAAGATGAATAATAGTAATATAAAAAGAATAAAAGAAGTAAAAATGCAGGATTCACATAAAAATAATTTATTACAATTAGCTGATTATGTTGCATCTTGATTAAATCGTCTATATAATACTTGAAAAAATAGGAGTGAATATGATTACATAAAAAAAATCTCTTCAAAAGAGATTTATGTTCAAATTTGGCCTAAATAATTGGAGAATCCTACTCTATCCAAATTATACCAGAAAGGTAAGGTGTGGAACGCACAAGCGATAAACGCTACAGTTCGAGTAGGATACAATTCCACTAGAATTATAATTTAAAATGTAATAAAAGTCAAATTATTATTTTACACTATAAAAATAATAATTATGAAGAAATAGAAAAAAATATTTAATGAATGACAATCAAGAGAGATAGCAAGTGAATTTGGTTGAATTGAAGAGCTTAAAAATGCTTATTATGAGTTGCAAAGGAGTTTATATGTTAAGTAAATAAGATAAAGTATGATTGAAAATAAAAATATTTATAACATTTATCTTGATGAAAGCAGTATTGATAATCCTAAAAATCATTTTATGGTAATAGGATGAATTTTTATGCAAAGAAATTTAAGAGATGAAATAAAAAATAAAATAAAAGATTTAAGAAAAAAACATGATTTTTATCCAGAATTAAAATGGACAAAATTAAACAAAAAAAATATCCCCTTTGCTAAAGACATAATAGATTTATTTTTTAGTTATTCAAAAGATGATTTACAATTTCATTGTATAGTTGTTGATAAGACATTAGTTGCTTACGATGTTTATCATTCTGAAGATAAAGAATTAGCATTTTACAAGTTTATTTATCAATTACTACAAAATAAATTTAAAAATGACGGCATATATTACTTATTTTTAGATTACAAGCAAAATAGTGATAAAAATAGACTAAAAGAATTAGAAAAATTTTTATCAATTATAGCTGAAAAAAAATATCATAATACAGAAATAAAACATATTCAATCATATTGTTCAAAAGAAGTACAACTTATACAATTAGCAGATTTTTTTACATGAGCAGTATGATACATAAAAAATTGATTATGAGTTTCTGAAGCTAAAAAAGAAATTGTTAATTATATTGCAGAAAAATTAAACAAACAAAATTTAGATTTTAAATCTAAGAGAGAAGAAAAAAAATTTAATATCTTTCAAATTAATTTATAAAATGAAAATATGCTAGAAACTACTCCGTGATTACTTATAAAATGAGAAGAAATTCATTATCTAGAAAAGTTTAAAGATATTTTTAAGGATGATAATAAAATTATACTTCCAGAGAAGAACAATAAGCCTGTATTAATTTTTACTAATAAAGAAACTTCAATTTATCATATATGGAGATGATGATGATATGCCTGACTGAAAGAAGATGAATTTAATTTTAATGATCCACAATTTTATAGAAGAGCCCAAAGAATATTATGGATTAAATACTTATTAGAAAATCCTCAAATAAGACATATTTATAGAGATAAAAATAATTGATACTTATGTTTTGTTTCGAATGAACTTGAATATAGTGTTGTTATAAAAGAAGTTAAAACTAGTTTTATGCTTATTACTGCATACCATACATATAATACATATTGATACATGAGTAATGAAAAAAGATTTGAAAGAGTTTATTCAATATAAAAGAGGTTGATGAATGTCCTTCACAACCTCTTAAAACAGAGTACTGGGAGAATATCTTGCGATATATACTATGAAGTATACTCCCTTATGTAATTAACAGTATACTCTAATTATCCATTATTACAAATATGCCTTCATTAGGGCACTTAAGTAAGTAAAAATATAAACAAAATAAATATAAAAAGAGCTTAATTGTACAAAAAATTTGTACAAAAAATAGATATTTTGGCTTTAAATAAGCAATACTAGTATTAATTAATTGATATGGATAAACAAACTCAAATGAAAGTTTGATATAGAAAAGAAATTTGCGATAAACATGATTGGAGAATCAAACATATATGAAATTTGGAATCAGAGCTCGAAAAAGTACCTGGAAATGATAAAACATTTGATTGGGAAGTATGAAGTATTTTTGTTGCATCAGAACAATTTATTTTCGATAGAAAAAGGATTGGTTTAACAAAACCAGAGATGACAGCAGTTTATATCAATATATCAAATAATCATTTTCAAGAATCAAGAAAAATGTTATTTTGAATCAAAAAAGATAATACTTGATTCTATTATTTTGAATGAAATTGATTTGATTTATTAGAAAATATAATAGTTTCAACAGTTTTTGCAGTTTCTGCATTAGAAGTATTTTTTAACCAATTTTTAATTAATAGTAATGATAATGATATACTAGTAACTACACTTAATAAGGAATGAAAAAAAATATGATTATTAAAAAAAGATTTAGAATGGTTATGAATTGAAGAAAAAATATTAGTCATTTTGCCTTTAATCTTTAAAACACAAAATAGTGATATGCAAAAAATATCATCAAAATTAAAACAACTTAATAAATTAAGAAACAGAATAATTCATCTTAAAAGTATAGATATAAAAAATACTACAGATATAAAAACCCCATCAACAATTCGGAAACAATTATTTGACCAAACTAAAGATAATCCTGCTTTTATATCTAAAGAAATCATAAAATTTTTTTATGATCAATCTAAAAATGAATATCCTAGATGGCTTAGATTATTACCTTTTAAAAAATAATGAATATAAACACTGAAATAACTCTAAATGATATAAGAGAAATATTATTAAAATATAGTTTTGAGAATAATGAAAAATATTATTATTATTCAAGAAAAAACAATATCTGAAACTTAATGTATGATCATTTCTTTAAGAGATTATACCACATTTTTTCTGATGTTTCATTAACAGATGATGATGAATGAGTCAAAGAGTTCATAAAAGCTATTAAATATTGTAATACTGATTATTTGTATGATATATTTGATGTAAAAGCTAATTTAAACTTCTCTGAAAGAAATTATAGGATTACAAATTTTTATAATGTAATTCTATATGAAATCTATGTAAATAAAATTTTTAAACAATTAGCATATCTATCACATAAAAATAATTTAACAAATTATTTGATATTAGATAAATATTTCTGATATTTTTCTAGTGTAAACTATTCTATAGATTCAGAAAATAATATATCATCATTAGATTACCAACATTATGATGTAAATTGGATATTATTTGAAGAGAAAAAGAAAGAACTTTTGAAAGGTAATAACGAATATATTGAAACTGATATAAAATGATTTTATGATAATATAAATCATGAAATTTTGATTGAAAAATTAAAATATATTTTTCATAAGTATTGAAATGAAAATATTGATAATTTTTTATATATATTTTCTAACATATTATACAAAGTAAACTGATATAAAAAATCTTGAATTCCTCAGTGAGTTATTGCATCAGATATAATTGCTAATCTTTTTATTTGGTTAATATTATTTAATGATAAAGATTTATATGATTTTAAACAAGAAAATTGATTTTATAGTTTATATTGATTAAAATGTATAAATTATAATGATGATTTTATTTTTTGTGGTAATAATTTAGATACTATTTTTAATAAAGAAATTAAAAAAATATTTAAAAACAATAGTTTAACTTTGAGCTTAGAAAAAACCACTTGAATATTAGATTCTTTTAGTTATAAATTTTATGATGAAATAGATTATAATAAAATTATTAGTAATGATAAGATTGAAATTACAAAATTAAAAAATTTATTTATAACTGAATTAGAAAAAAATATAGATAAAATAGATATAAAATTATTGAAAAGAAATTTTAAATGGATTCATAATATTAAAAGTGCAAAACCAACTGTAAAAAAATCATTTGTGAAATGAATATTTAAAATATTATTTGAAGATATTGATTGAAAAAAGAAATATGAAAAAATAAAAAAAATTTATCTTTTACTTGTTATATCACCAAGCAATTTTGTATATTTAATAATTATATTAGAGGAATTTTTTCAAGAGAAGTATAATAAATCTTTTGAAAAATTATTGCTTCAAAAAATATTTATTCATTATAATTACTATGTTACAGATTCATTATTAGTTAAATTTTATAGTGACTTAAACAACTCTTACCATAATCTAGGCTACAAAGAACTAAAATCATTTTTATTTAATTTAATAAATAAAAATAATAATAAAGCTATTAAATCTTTTTTAGATAATGATAAGAAACCTTTAGATTTAATAATTAAAGATAACGGTTTGATATGATTACATAACCTAATATATGGAAATAATGATATTAAACGATTTAAAGAAAATATATTGTGAATAAAACTATATTCATTATTCTGAATAAACATTAACTATGATAACATTAACTCATTTTTTGAGAGAAATTGAAATGACAAAATTATAAAAAATGTTAAATTAAAACTAAATCATATCATTGATGATTTGATAATAATAAAAAACATATCTCCAAATTTTTACTTAAAAAATCCTTCTTTTATTGCTGACCTATATTCGGTTTTAAACATATTATTAACTTTATTATTTTTTATTATTGATAATAAAATTATTGAAGTAAAGATAGATTGAGGAAATGAGGAAGGTTTTATTCAAACAAAAAAAGATAAGATTGAAAACAAATTTATTAAAGTTTGATTAAGAAAATATATAAATGACTTTGATACTAATCATATAAGTATGTTATATTATATTGCTAAAAAAAGAGCAATTTATAACCATAAAGAGATAGATATTGATAAAGATATAAATTTTTTAGTTTATAAAAAAAACAATGATTTAAATACTTTTTATAATTGAATTTCAAGTCTGATAATCTATATTTTAAATTTAATAGATAAAGAAGTATTAAGTAATAAAATTTAAAATAATCTTTACTTTAAGCCAAAAATCAATATACTACTAAAGATAAATAATAATATAAAATATGCCCTACCCAATAAAAAAGCTTTGAGAAATAACAATATTAATTACAAAATGATCTACTCCAACTTCTTATTGATTTAAATATTTGAATAGTTGAGTAAGTTTTATTAAAATTGAAAATATCTCAAATTGAAAAATTATAAAAGATTCAATTCATTGTTTTATTTCGGAAGAAGCAAATATATTTCAAAAAAGAAGTATTTTAAATGAGTGAGATTTATTAATATCAATAGCTTGAACAATATGAACTGTAGCAGTTGTTAATAATAATATTCTTCCAGCAAATACAAATCAAGCCTTAGCAATTGTAAGATGATATAATCAGTATACAACTTCAAATTATTTACAATTTGTATTATCATCAAATCTTTCTAAAGATTTTAAAGATAAAGCAAGATGAGGAGCTTTACAGAATATATCATTAGAAGATATAAAAAACATTCCAATCCCCCTACCCCCACTCCCAACCCAAAAACTCATAGTTCAAAAACTAGATGAATCATTTGAAAAAATAGATAAAAGTATAGAAATCACAAAAAAAAATTTAGAAAATCTAGAACAACTAAATAAAAGTGTTTTAGAAGAAGTTTTTAAAAAGTGAGAATATGATATTAAAACTATTGATGATATTTCTCATAATGTTCAATATTGATATACTTGAAAAACAATTGAAAAGTGAAATTATAAGTATTTAAGAATTACAGATATACAAGATAACAACATAATTTGGGCTAATGTTCCTTATGTTGATATCACTGAAAAAGAATCTAATAAATATAAATTAAACAAGTGAGATATTGTTTTTGCAAGAACATGAGCAACTGTTTGAAAGTCTTGTTTAATAGATGAAGTTTGAGTTGGTAATGTATTTGCTTCCTATTTGATAAGAATTATTTGAAAACAAAATCTAGTGAATCCAAATTTTATGCAATATTTCTTTTATAGTAAAAATTATTGGGAGCAAATATGACTTGATGTTGTTTGAGCTGCTCAACCAAATTTTAATTGAACAAAACTAAAGCAAGTAAAAATCCCACTTCCACCACTTCCAAAACAAAAAGAAATAGTTACATATTTAGATCAAATATTTGAAAAAAATAAATCTCTAAAAAGTGAGTATGAAAGAAAATTAAAAGATTTAGAAGAACTAAAACAGAGCTTGTTGAAAGAAGCCTTTGAATGAAAATTGGTAAAAGAATAATTTGTAGAAATATATATTTTGTATATAATACGAATATATTATAATTTATAAAACAATATGAAAGAATTAAATATAAAAGAAAATATTACTGAATTTTTACTTTATAAAACTTCAAATGGAGATATAAAAGTAGAAGTTTTTTTAAAAGATGAAAATATTTGGTTATCTCAAAAGAAAATTTGAGAATTATTTAATATAGATAGAAGTGTAATAACAAAACATATTAAAAATATTTTTGAAACAGAAGAATTAGAGAAAAATTCAGTATGTGCAAATTTTGCACATACTGCTGAAGATTGAAAAATTTATAACACAAATTTTTATAATCTTGATGCTATTATTGCAATTTGATATAGAGTAAACAGTAAGAGAGCAACTGATTTTCGTATTTGGTCAAATAAAATCTTAAAAGAATATATAATAAAATGATACTCAATGGATGTGGAAAAATTAAAAAATCCAAATAATCCATTTTGAAAAGATTACTTTGAAGAACAATTAGAAATAATCAGAGATATCAGAAGTAGTGAAAGAAGATTTTATCAAAAAATTACTGATATTTATTCTAGTTGTTCTATTGATTATGATAAAAACTCAGAAATTACAAAAACATTTTTTGCAACGGTACAAAATAAATTGCATTGGGCAATAGTCTGAAAAACTGCTGCTGAAATAGTTTATTCAAGAGCTAATCATAAAGAAAATAAAATGTGATTAACATCTTGGAAAAATTCTCCAAATTGAAAAATAAGAAAAATAGATGTAAGTATTGCAAAAAATTATTTAGATGAAAAAGAATTAAAACCATTAAATAGAATTGTAACAATGTATCTTGATTATGCTGAACTACAAGCTGAAAATCATAAAGCAATGACAATGTTAGATTGGGTATGAAAATTAGATAGTTTTTTAAAATTTAATGAAAAAAATATTTTAGAAAATTCTTGAAAAGTTACAACTGAAATAGCTAAAAGTTTTGCTGAAAATGAATTTGAAAAATATAAACTAATTCAAGATAAAACATATTTATCAGACTTTGATAATGAAATTAAAAAACTAAATTTATAAACTTATTTAAACACTTATGAAACAAAAAATAGCAAGAATAAAAGATGTACTTCGTACTGATTCATGAATTTCTTGAGCAATGTGATATACTGAACAAGTTTCGTGGATACTTTTTTTGAAGTTCCTTGACGATTATGAACAAAGAGAGTCTGATAATGCTTTGCTTGATTGAAAAGAATATAAGTATTTACTAGAAGAAAAATACAGATGGAGTATTTGGATAAAACAACAAAAATGATATATTGCATGAGATGATTTAAAAGACTTTGTTAATAACAACCTTTTTCCTTATTTGAAGTCTTTTAGAAATATAACTGATGATTATCATTCTATAAAGTATAAAATTTGAGAAATTTTCTTTTTTATCAATAACAAAATAGAAGATTGAAACAATATTAAAGAAGTAGTTGATTTAGTTGATTGACTAAGCTTTCAAAAACAAGAAGATTTATTTGACCTTTCAAATGTCTATGAAGATTTATTGAAAGATATGTGAAATGCTTGATGAAATAATTGAGAATTTTATACTCCTAGAAGTATCATAAAAATAATGGTAGATAGTGTAGATCCAAAAATATGACAAACTATATATGACCCTGCAGCTTGAAGTTGTTGATTTTTGATTGAAGCATTTAATCATATAAATACACAAGAAAAAACAGATAAACAATTAGAGTTTTTACATAATCAAACTTTATTCTGAAATGAAAAAACCCCTCTAGCTTATGTAATGTGAGTTATGAATATGATACTTCACAGTATCAGTAATCCAAATATTAAAAAAACAGATACATTAGCTCAAAATATTAAATCATTTCAAGAGAAAGATAGATATGATGTTATTCTTGCAAATCCTCCTTTTGGTTGAAAAATAAAATCTCAAGTACAAATAAACTTTCCAATTAGAACAAATGCAACAGAAATGCTTTTTTTACAACATATATTGAAGAGTGTAAAATTATGAGGTAAAGTATGAATCATTGTACCTGAATGAGTTTTATTTAATTCTTGAAGTGCTTTTTGAGAAGTTAAGAAATGGCTTTTAGAAGATTTTAATCTTCATAGCATAGTAAGTCTTCCTGCTTGAGTATTCCTACCTTATGCCTGAGTTAAAACAAATGTAATTTTCTTTAATAGAGAATGAAAAACAAGTGATATATGGTATTATGAAATAGATTTAGGAAGAACTCTTACAAAAAATAAGCCTATAACTTATGATGATATAAAACATATTCCAGCGATGCTCCACAAAAGAGAAGTTTGACCAAATTCTTGGATTGTAAAAATAGAAGACATAAAAGATTATGACCTATCAGCAAAAAATCCAAACAAAGCAAAAGAAAAAGCACTCAGAACACCAAAAGAGATATTTGAAGAATTAAAAGAAAACGATAAAGTTATAAATAGTTTACTTGGAGAATTAAATGAGATTTTGAAATAATAGATTTAAAGAAGTATGTAAAAATACTTCTTTTTACTCCCCTCAAAAATCCATAATTAAATTTGCAAAATTTTATTATTGTATATAATAAGTATATGAAAATATAATTTATTTTTGACTTTATACCTAATTTGGAATATACTGTATATGAAAATTAAATATTATGATGACGAAGATATAGAAAATAGGTTACTTAGTTTGTTTGAAGAAATAAAAAAAGAAGAAAAACAATTTTCTATTATGCAAATATTGGAACATATAAAAAATAATAATTAATCCCCAAATCCACCATATGCAAGACCATTAAAATGACATGAAAATGAATTATTTGAAATAAAAATCAAATTTTGAGACGATTTATATAGAATTAACTACTTTCTAGATAAAGATAATTGATTTATAATTATTTTAAATTGGTATTATAAACCTGATGGGAGAAATAGTTCAGATAATTATAACAAATCTAAGAAAAATAAATTAGATAAAATTATTTCTGAAAAGATAGAGGAGGCTTTAAAAATGAAAGAAAATTACTTTTTAAATATATGAAAATATGAGCTTTACAAGTAAAGACTTATCAAAATTGATAAACTCAAAAGAATTTGCAGACTATAAAGAAAAAAATTATAGATATATAATTTTATGAGAAAAAATCTATGCTAGAAGAAAAGATTTATGATTGACTCAAAGCAAACTTTGAGAACTTTCACAAATCCCACAAAATAAAATAAGTGAATTAGAATCATGAACTTATTGAGAACCATGAATTGAAATTATCGAAAAACTTTCAAAAGCTTTAAATATTTGATTAGAATATTTATTTTATGATAGTATTACAAGAAAAACAGTTGAATTATATAATTATATATTATCAAAACTTGAAAATGTTCCTGATATAATGCAATTTATGAAATTACCATACTTTATAGATTTAAATCTAATAAAAAATAATTTTAAACAAGCTACAAATTTTGAATATATTAGATGGAATTACTGACCATTTGATAAAAAAGTCTATGTTTATCAGACATTATTTTCTTTTAATAATGAGAAATGAATAAAGAATCTAAAGTTTATTTATTTATCTAATGAAGAAATAAAAATCATTGATGAAACACTTTCTGCCTTACCAAAAGAAAATTGAGAAGAATTAAAAAAACTTTCTTATGAAACAAAACCAATGAAAAATTTATGAGTTTGTTTGTGAGATAATAAATGTATGTGAAAAGTTTTAGAATTGAAATAATATTTTATAGAATCAATTTTCTTAGTTTATCCTAATTTATTAACTACTATTTATGAATTCAAAAGAACAATCATACAAAGAAATAGTTATTTCTTGAATATTTGAAGATTTGAAAGATGAACAAGATTTGTATGATGAATATAAATAAACTAAAATATTAAATCATAGTTATTTCCATTTTAAAATATGTAGAAGTATTTGAATGAAGATTGGTTAAAGAATAATATAAAATTTTACTTTGACTTTATTTTAAAAAATATTAAACTATTCGTGAAAAATATACATATTACTATGTTTTTCACGATAAAATTTTAAATATTTATTTTTAAAATTATGATAAATCAAACTACAAAAGATAAAATTATTAAACTTTTTGAACAATATGAAATTATTAGTGAGTGAAAAGAAAAAGCTTTAAAAGAGATAACTTTGGCTGAAATTCCAGAAATGATTTATAATTCAAATGCAATAGAAAATTCCACTTTAAGTTTAAAAGATACAGAAGATATTTTGATTTATAATACTATAAAAAAAGATTATAATATAAGAGAAGTATATGAAGCAAAAAATTTGGCTGAAATCACTAAAGAGCTTTTAGAAACAGATACAGAAAAACTTTCTATTTCTTTAATTTTATCTTTACATAAAACGTTACTAACTCATATCAACAATAGTTATGCTTGAAGGTTTAGAAGAAATGATGAATGGGTAAGGATATGAACTCACTTGTGAGCAAATCCTGATTTTGTAGATAATTTAATGAACAAATTAATAAAAGATTACAATAATAAAAAACAAGAATATTTTTTAGATAATATAGCTTATTTTCATGCAGAATTTGAAACAATTCATCCATTTTGTGATTGAAATGGTAGAATTTGAAGAGTACTTATAAACTTTCAACTTATGCAACTTTGATATCCACCAATTATAGTACAAAATAAAAGTAAAAGACAAGATTATTATCCAAATTTTCAAAAATACCAAGATAAAGATAAATTTGATTCTTTTACAGAGGTTTTTTCTTTACTTTTAATAGAATCATTAAATAAGAGAATAACTATATTAACCTCAAAAAAAATAGTTACTTTAAGTGAATGGTGTAAGAAAAATAATAAAAATGCTCCAAGTTATTTAAATAAGGCCAAAAGACAAACTATCCCAGCATTTAGAATTCGTGAAAAATGGTCTATTTCCGAAGATTTTCACGAATAAATCTAAACTTTAGTAATAATTAAAACTAACAAAATAACCTATAACTTATTTGGATAGTAAAAGTAGAAGAAAACAAAGAGAATGATAAATTTATAAATGGTTTACTAGGAGAATTAAATATGATTTTGAAATAATAGATTTAAAGAAGTATGTAAAAATACTTCTTTTTTTATACAATATCATACATTAAATGTATAATTAATTATCTATTTTATACCTATATAGCATACTTTTGTAATAAAAAGTTGCTTTTTTGTTATTTTTGTATACATTACTAATACAATTATATACCTTATTAAAATATTATTATGACTACAAATTCTATAAATCTAGGTGATAAACTTAAAGATTTGAGAAATAAAACTTGAGTTTCTCAAGAAGATGTTGCCAATTATATTTGAGTTAGTAGATTAACCTATATAAATATAGAAAATTGAAAAAGAGAAGTGAAAGACTTAGAGATTAAGAAAATCGCTGAATTTTTTGAGAAATCAATAAGTGATTTTATAGAGAAAAAACAAGAAATAAATAGTACCAGTGATAAAAATTATAAATTGAAACAATTAATATTGTATATATCAAAAAAAACTCAAAATATAGATAGTTTTTGAAAAACAGTTTTAAATAAATTGCTGTATTTTAGTGATTTTAATTATTACGAATGGACTTATGAAACTATTACATGAGTTAATTATAAGAAATTACCTTTTTGACCAGTTCCTGAAAATATATCTGATATTCTTGATGAGATGGTAAGTGAATCATTGATAGCTATTACAGAAACTACATATCATAATTACACTCAACAAAAAATTATTCCTTTAGTTGAAGCAAATTTAGATTTTTTAAATGATATTGATGAAAAATCTGCTAAAAAAACTAAATACGATAATTTACCTAAATCAATTCAGATTATTAATGATGTCTTAAATAAGTTTAAACATCATAAAGCAAGTGAAATTAGCGAATGGTCTCATATGGATACACCATATAAGTCTAGCAAAAATATATGAGATATTATTAGACCCTGACTTGTTTTTTATAGAAGTGAGCCTTTTATAGTTAATCCTAATAATTTATAAACTATGATATTTAAAGAATTACAAGAATTTGAAAAAGAATTAAAAAATATTATTCTAAACCAAAAAAGAAGTAACTACCGTTACTTCTTTTTTACCTCTTCCCCCCCTTCATTTATTGTAATTTAAAAACATATATGATAAAATATTTACAGTAATTTGTTCAAATATTTTATATGTGAAATTCAAGAAAATTAAATGAGTTAGCAGCTACGGCAATTTGTTGAAATGATATAAGTTCTTCGGTCTTGTATGTTTCTGCTTTGTCTATTTATTTTGCTGGACAATATGCTTGGATAACTCTTTTAATTGTGGTCTGAGTATTGTATCTGTATCGTAAAATCTATGGAGAAGTTGTAGGAGCTTTACCTCTAAATGGTTGAGCTTACAATGCCCTACTCAATACTACAAGTAAGGCAACTGCATCTTTTGCTGCAGCTTTAACTATATTGTCATATATAGCGACTGCTGTAATTTGAGCCAATGAAGCAATTCATTATCTGCATTATAGCTTTTCATTTCTTCCCTTAATTATCTCAACCATTATCTTACTCGTATTCTTTGCTCTTTTAGCAATGTCATGAATGAAAGAATCCTCTTTTGTTGCGATATTTTTATTTCTATTTCATTTATTGTCTTTGATAATTTTATCACTTTTTATCATATATTATCTATACCAAACCGGATTATGACAATTTTTCAGTAATTATAATTTACCACTAACAAATAATTGAAGTATCATTTCTGCTATATTTTTTGGTTTTGCTGCTTCAATGCTTGGAGTCTCAGGGTTTGAAAGTTCTGCCAATTTTGTAGAACAACAACAAGAATGAGTATTTCCAAAAACTCTGAGAAATATGTGGATTATAGTAAGTATTATAAATCCTCTTATAGCTATATTTGCATTATCTTTGTTTACTCTTCCGGTTCTAACTTCTGATGCCTATCAAAATACTCTACTCATTCAAATGTGAAAATTAGTTTGAAATAATAGTCTAGCTTTTCTAATTTCTATCGATGCATTTTTGGTATTGAGTGGTTCTGTTTTGACAAGTTTTATATGAGTATCATGACTATTTGAAAGAATAACTCTTGATAGAATCCTACCTCAATACTTTATCAAAAAAAATAAAAGATGAAGTTCTTATAGAATTATCACGATGTTTTTACTTCTTTGTATCTCAATCTTATTAATCACAAAATGAAATGTTAAATTATTAGCTTGAGTGTATTCTATCTCATTTTTAGCAGTTATGAGTCTTTTTTGAATTGGTAACATATTATTAAAAGTATTTAGATCTAAAATCCCAAGACCTGAAATTGCTTCTTGGTTTTCCGTATTTATTGCAATAACATTAACTATCACAGCTCTAATTGGTAATATCTTGATAAAACCAGCTGACTCTTTGCCTAGCAATTTATCTATCTTTTTAATATATTTCATCCCTACAATAATACTTATTAGCATAATGTTGAATAGGATTTTCTTACTTAAATTAATAATACATTTCTTACAATTTATATTTGAGCCAATAAAAACATTTGTTTATAAATCAAATCTAATAATTTTAAATACCATAAATAAAATCAATAAACAAGAATTTGTATTTTTTACAAAAGGTGATAGTTTATCAAATCTAAACAAAGTAATGCTTTATATCCTAGAAAATGAAAATACAAAAAGAATAAAATTTGTTACAGTTTTACCCCCTTGAGAAATAGTATCAAATGAACTTAAACAAAAAATCAAATTTTTAGATGAGGAATATACAGAAATCACTGTAGATTTCAGAGTACTTCACTGAGAATTTTGACCAAAATTGATTCACGAATTATCACAAAAACGGAAAATCCCAGTAAATTTTATGTTTATATGATCTCCAAGTTACAAATTTCCATATAGAATTGAAGAATTGGGTTGAGTAAGGTTGATAATATAATAACTTGCATTATTTAAATAATAACTTGCATTTAAAAATTAAAATAATATAATAATCATTAATCTAAGAGATTATATAACTTGCATTTTTATTATTTATGTTGCATAATATGAAAACTAATACTACTCTAAATCAAATATTTGATTTAATATTATCAAAAGAAGAAACTCCTTATAATTTAATCATTTCTAAATTCCCTAATATTGCTGAATCAACTATTACGAGAAATCTAAATAAACTTATTACTGAATGAAAAATCATAAAGAATAAAATTTGAAAAAATACTTTTTATAAAGCTATTTGAAGTGATTTTATCTTGAATTATCTAAATAAACCGTTTTTTGAAAGAGAAAAAAAATCTTACAATTTCGATTTTCTCATGAATTATAAACCAAACCAAACAAGTTTTTTATGAGAAAAATATAAGGTAATACAAGAAAAATATTTAAATCAAAACATACTTTCAACTTATGATTATAAACAAAATTTAAGAGCAATAGAAAATTTACTTATAGATTTAAGTTTTTCTTCTTCAAAACTTGAATGAAATACTTATAGTTACTTAGATACTGAAATACTTATAAAATATAATAGTGTCGCAGAATGAAAAAGCCAAGTAGAAACTCAAATGATTCTAAATCATAAAAATGCTATAAAATATATTATAGATAACAGAAAAGAAATAAATTATACAAAACAAGAATTTCAAAATATTCACTACTTACTTTGAAAATGACTTTTAATAGAAGATTATTTATGAAAAATCAGAACTTCTGAAGTAAGTATTTGAGGTTCAGCATATACTCCGCTTGATAATAAATTTCAACTTGAAGAACAATTTGAGATATTTTTAGATAAGTTAAATCAGATTAAAAATCCTTTTGAACAAACTCTTTTTATACTTGTTTTTATTCCATATTTTCAAATATTTATGGATATAAACAAAAGGACTTCCAGAATAAGTGCAAATTTACCTCTTATAAAAAACTGATTAAATCCTTTTAGTTTTCTTCAGATAAAAGACAGAGATTATATAAATGCTATCTTAGCAATTTATGAACTAAATGATGTAAATTTAATGAAAGATTTATTTGTAGATAATTATATATTGAATTTAAAGAGGTATATTTAAGCAATTTTATTCTCCTTGCAATTCCTACTCTCATAACTTAAAAATCTACTACAGATAAATATTTTTATATTTACCCATAGTAGATTTTTAGTTGGCAAGGACCGTAGGAATTGCACCTACGCCTACTGGCTTCGGAGGCCGGTCACTCTTCTAATTAAGCTAGGTCCTTATATTTGCAAGACTATTATATAAAAAATCTAATATTTTCAAAATAAACTTTCAAAAATTGTATTTATTTCTATAATTATTATAGATGACAAAAATACTCTTAACCCCTACCCATGCAAAAACAACAAATAATCGACGAAATAATAAACTTATCTTTAGAAAGAAACATCACCACTAAAGATGAATTTCATAAAACCCAAAATGAAGTCTACAAAAAATACAAACTTCCAGAGTGAATTACTGGAATTGATATCCTTGAAAGATACAACGAACATGTAAAAAATAAAACAGTTAGAGATAGTAATGATTTCAGAAAAGTTTTGAGAAAGAGATGAGTAAGAAGCCTTTCTGGAGTAACTGTTATTTCCCTACTTACAGAGTTTTTTGGTTGTCCTGGAAAATGTATCTATTGTCCAACATTTGAATGATTACCAAAATCATATATCCCAAATGAGCCTGCAGTTCAAAGAGCAAAACTAAATAAATTTGATCCAATTATGCAGATTCATAATAGACTTAGATCACTTGAAATCACAGGACATAAAATAGAAAAAAATGATGTGAGAATCATAGGTGGGACTTGGAGTTGTTATCCGAAAAAATATCAAGAAGATTTTATAAAAGGTATCTATGATGCTTTCAATACTTTTGATGAGATGAAAGAACAAATAGATGAAAATGTAATTTCAGGTGATAAGTTTTCAAGCTTTACAATGAAAGAATGATACAATTTAAAATTATCAAAAGACTTAGAAGAAGCAAAGAAAATCAATGAAACAACAAAATATAGAGTCATCTGAATTGCAATTGAAACTCGCCCAGATTGGGTAAATATAGAAGAAATTGCTAGACTAAGAAGATATGGAGTTACAAGAGTTGAAATAGGTTATCAGACAACTATTGATGAAATAAATATATTAAATAAAAGATGACATACAAACAAAGAAAGTATTCTTGCTACTAAATTACTCAAGGATGCATGATTTAAAGTTGTTGCTCATATAATGCCCAATTTACTTTGAAGTACTCCTGAGCTTGATAAAAAAGCATTTAAAGAAGTATTTGAGAACCCCGACTTTAGACCAGATGAGTTAAAAATCTATCCTATGGTCGTTACAGATAAATCAGAATTAACAGAAATATGGAAAAAATGATGATTTAAAGCATACGATGATGAGACACTTATAAATTTGATGTGTGATTTAGAAGAAATGGTTCCAGAATATGTAAGGATAAATAGAACTTACAGAGACATCCCAGCTTCACAAATACTTCACGGTTCAACTCTCAGTAATCTAAGACAAATAGTTGAAAATAGAATGAAAGATAAATGAATAAAATTACAAGACATAAGAAATAGAGAAATAAAAGACAAAATCAATGACCCATCTAGAGCAGTTTTACACACTATAAAATATGAAGCAAGTGGTTGAACAGAATATTTTATGACTTTTGAAGATAGTGAAGATAGAACTATTTTTAGTTTACTTAGGTTGAGATTGCCAGGAAAAAGTTTTTCTGTCATCCTCGGGCTTGACCCGGGGATCTCTAGCAAGGAAAAACTAGAAAAAGAAAGTAATGGCACAGATATTTTAAAAAGCACTTTATCAAAAGATGAATTTATAAATTCTAGTGAGTTCATAGATTCCGGATCAAGTCCGGAATGACAAAACTGCGAATCTATTCTCCCAGAACTATCTTGAGCAGCACTAATCAGAGAAATCCACACATTTTGAGATCAATTAAGTATCTGAGAAGTTGGAAGTACTTTTTGACAACATATAGGTTTTGGAAAACGCCTTATTGCTGAATCTGAAAAAATAGCAATAGAAAATTGATTCAAAAAAATGGCTGTTATAGCCTGAGTTTGAGTAAGAGAATATTATAAAAAGAGATGATATGAGCTAGAATGAGAGTATATGGTAAAAAGTTTGTAATTTTTTAAAAAAGTCTATAATTAAATTACTTTAGTTTTTAACTTTTTGTATATGAAAATTAAATCTAACTTAGTTAAAAGAATAGCTATTTGAAAAGCTATTTGATTAGTGTTCTGATGAATTGCGTTCCTTCTTATTCCAAGTATTTTTGGTGATGCTGATTTGTTTTTAAGATTCTGAGTTTGGCTTTGGTATATAACACTATGAGCTTTAATCTGAATTTTTTGAGTTATGAATTATAACCCTCTTCTTAAAATATCTATGCCTTATTGGGGTAGATGAATTTTGTTATGATGATGGATGAATTTTGTTTTAGTATTATTTATACATGATAAATTAATTTCTCTTATGCAAAATTCAATACTACAATGATATTCACCTTTTTGGTTAATTATAGAATGAATGATATTTTGATTAATTACTGATTATTTTGCAACTAAATATATTTGAGAATGAAAAGACTTACTTAAAGAGAAAAAATAAATTTTTATTTTGATAAACCAGTAAAAAAAAAGTAAAACTTAAATAGTTTTACTTTTTTTATGAATAAATTCACGTGGTATCAATAAGTACATTGCTTATTCAAAGTTCACCCACTTTTTCATGTAATTCTTTCACATAAAAAAGTGGCATTCTTACGCAACCATGAGAAGCAGGATTTCAATTTATTGGTCAATCACTTCAGTGAATCCATTCTTTTCAATCAATATGCACTGCATAAGGCATAACTGCTCATCATTTTTCAAAAATCTTTTTCTTTATATCTACTTTAGGATATTCTGTTGAATAATGATGTTTATCAGGAGTTTTTTTTCAAGTAGTTTTTAATCTAGAAGTTTTATGATCAGGTAAGCCTGGTGAAACATAAGTAGCAAGAAATAATTCACCATCAACATAAAAACTCAAAACATTTTTACCATCTATTTTCGAAACAATAATTTTATTGATTTTTTCATCAATAGAGTCAGGTACTTTTCAAAAAAGATTTTCGTTTATAAGAGTATTTTCTTTATTTAATCAGACATCTTTTCCATAATAAGTATTTGTACTAAATACATTCAAATTTCTATATAAAGCTTTAGGATATTTTGAATATCATAACATCTCGTTATATATTGAAAGTCTTTTTTTTGATATTTCATCTAATTTATCCTGATTTTTCGAATAATAATCAAGGTAGATTTGTTTTAAAGTAGCAGATCATAAAACTCAATCTTGAGATTTTATAGGAAAACCAAACTCTTTTTGTAGGCTCTTTATCTTATTTGTAAAATCGTCACTATTATCAGAAATACTAAAGAATTTTGTAAAAAAATCTATTTCTATTTTTCAAACAGATGAAATAGATTTTTCATATTTTTCATTATTTTTAACATCTAATACATCTTCAACTTTAACTTTAGTAGTATCAATACCAAATTTGGTATCGTCATCAATTTCTCAAGCCTTAGTTAAATCTGGTAATAAAAATAAAAATCAAACTCATCAAATTCATTTTAAAAAATCCCTTCTATCCATATTGTAAAAACTATAATAGTTTAAAAATTAAAACTTAAACAAAAAAAAAGATATGATGAAAAACATCATATCTTTTTAATCTATTTTGCAACTTTTTTTGATGCTATATATTCTCAGATAAAATCTCAAATTAGAGGAGCTTGTTTTCTAAATAAATTAGAACCAAAACTTACAATTGTTCAGACATTTATCAAATCATTTTTATTTTGTATATAAGTTCTATTATTAACAAGATTTTCTATATCACCATACAGACTTCAATTTATTACCAATTTATTATCAGTAGGTTCTGACATAATTTTTCATCAAATTACTATAAATGTTCAATTTATTTTTGTTACATTTGATGCAATAATTATATTTCATCATTTTACTACAAAAGCTATATTATCAGTATAAGTTATATTATGATTAATATATAGATTTCATCATTCTACAATATATGTTTTTTCTCAAGTTCATGGAATATTTGGATTTATAGTTAAACTTCAATTTTTAACGATAAATACATTACTTAAACCATTATATTTAGTAAGTGTATCTGATGTAGTTTTATTTCAAGTTGTTTGACTTGTTGTAACTTTTGTTAAATTTGATTCTGTCTTAGATGTCTGTCAAGAAGATATCTTTGTTACAGATGTATTATCACTTACATTTTTTGTATAACTTGAAGTACTTCATGTTGAAACTCAAACTCAAACAAAGTTTTTATTTTTATCTTGATCACTATATCAATCTGATGCAACTTTATTTATATCAGCTGTTACTTTACTATTTTTGATAAGAGAAGTTCATCCTCATACTGTTGCAATTGCTGGTTTAGATACTCTTACTTTCAAAGGTGTAGAGAAAAATGCATTAGGAAATCATTGTAGAGTAGTTTTTAAAATAGTATCTTTATAACTTGTACTATCTGTTATTTTTAATCATTTTATATTTATAGTGTTTCAACCATTTAATGATTCAAAAGTTTTTGAAATTCAAGGACGTAACCATCATATTTTTTGAGCTGAACAAATTCCTGTAAATCAAGTATTATCAGAATTTAATAAAACAGAACTATCAGTATTATATACACATAAAGGATAATCTAAATACAATTCTTCTCCAGAATCATTTCATATATAAGGATTAGATCCAAATACTGTAAAAGGATTACTTCAAGCTCAAATAATTACTTGTCAATAAGGTCTAAAAAAGATATTTCATTCTCATGGATATGTCAAAATCATTCATAATGCTCATGGATAAGTAAAATTTAAAGTTTTACAATCAACACACCAAAATGGAAATTTTAATATTCAACCAACAAGAGATGCTTCACAAACTTCATTTACTCATTGATCATTTGGTCTTTGAATAACTCAATCTCAACAAAATCATTTTCAACCTCCGCCACCGCCTCCTCCGCCACCTCCTCATGAAGAAAGTTTTATATTACAAGTAGGGCTAGTTACATTTGGTATTCATGATGTTGCTCCATTTCAAACATAACATTTAGGGTTAAAAGTTGCAATAGAATTAAATACACAAGTAAAGTTTCAAATTCTTGTATTATTTTGTGTAGCAGTTGTTCAATCTCAACATTCTACTTTAACAATTTCAGTATTTGCACTTCATATACAAGTTACTCATACATTTGTTCAAATCGGATAAGTATTATTTGCTGTAGCTCAAGATTGTGATAATTCAATTCTTATACAATCAGGTTGACTTCATCCTGATGATGGAGAACCTCTACTTGCATTACAAGTTACGGTACTAGAATTTTCATTACAAGTCCAACTTGTAGATCATCATTGTAATGGAAAAACTGGTGGGTTTGGACTTACTATTGCTCAAGTACTACAAAAAGTTAGAGCTCACCAACTAGTAGTAGTATAAGGAAATACATATCATCCTGCTGTTCAACAAGTAGGTCAACTTGGTATCAAAACAACAGTTGTATCTGTGTCAGTTACAGGTAAATTACTTGTTACTCATACTCAATTTACTGTTGCACTATTTGTATATCATACTGTTGTATTGTTTCTACTACATATATATTCAAAATATTCGCCTGGTTCCAATATATTATTTGTATGGTTTCCTAATCATCACATTGTAAAACTAGACCAAGTTGAAGGATATGTTCCTGGAAGTGTGACACTTCATGCACAATTTGGAGCTACAGCATCTGTTAACACTATATTTTTTAAACTTTCTGTAAAATTATTTGTTACTCTAATCCTAAATATTGCTCAACTAGATATTCTTACAGTTTGAGTATCATTTCATACAACTCAATCCAAATCAGCTGGATTTGCATCTCTTTTATCTATTTGTATCGATGGAGTTGGAGTTGTTCATCATACTATTATTGGTTTTTGACAAGCTACACTCGTAATACTTCAGTTTATTGTACATCTAGCCGTATATGATCAAGTATTTGTAAATGTATATGTACCAGTATTACTATTTATTGTATTTATAATTATTGCTCCACTATATACATCTATTCTATAACTTGTTGCATTTGTAGCATTACAAGTAAATGCACTCGTTAATGGAGTATTTCAAGTATTAGGAATTGCTGTTAAATTATTACAAGTTGCTACTGTTTCTCTTTGACAAGTTGCACTACAACCATCTCAATTTATATTGTTTCAGTCATCACAGATTTCTCAATGAGATAAGTCTAAAACTGAATCTCAACAAAAAGCAGGATAATTTAATACACATTCTTTATGTATTTTTTTTGTCCAACTTCAAATATTATAATAATTTATATTGTACTGAGTTTCCCATAATGGATAACTTCTTCAATTAGTCCTAACTGCCTGTGATAAATTTGCAAATTTTATGAAAAAAATTGGTTGTGATTGTAGTATCAATCAAGAAGTATTTGGTAAAAATTTTATAAATGTGTCTCAGGCTCAATCAAGGAAAAATTCTCAATTATTATTATTTCAATCACTTAAATTTGAAGACCAAACAAATCATCCTGGTCATTTTTCAATTTCTCAGTTAGTGTAAAAAGCTCTTATATTTACAGGATTTGTATTTTCATCAGGATAAATATAATTACCTACACTTCAAGCATTCCAAACATCTGATAGATTTCTTACTCAATTTCATAAATAGATATTAGTTGTTTCTTTAAAACATTGATTACAGTCTGAACTAAAGTTAGAACTAGTTCAACAACTAACTGGTATTACAGCTCAAAAAGTTATTTTTGGAACTATAACAATCAAAATTATGAATAAGATTTTTTTATACATATATAAGTATTAAAAAAATTAAAATTTATTTTCTTTTTACATCATTTAAAATCTCTAAATTATCTTTATTTACTTCTATTTCTTTAACTTCAATTACATTATCTAAGTCATTAATTCAAATTCATTTTTCTTGAATATTTTCGATTTTATTAAAATTATCAGATTTTTTATTATATATAAAAAATAAAATAAATAGTAATAATATTATAGAAATTATAGTTAAAGAAATGATTAATTTTTTTTTCATATTTTTTATATTATATATAGTAAATATATTATGTCAAATGTTTTATTATATTTATCTTCATGGATTATTCGGATCAGTAGAAGGTGGAATAGATGGAGTAGGTGGTTCTACTGGAATTGGAGTAATTGGTTCAACAATAGGCGTTCATGGTTCTGTAATTGGTTCTGTTGTTGGTTCTTGGCCAGGAGTAGTTGTAGGTGAAGTTGGTTCAGTTGGTTTTTCTGGTGGTGGTGTTGGTTTTTCTGGTGGTGGTGTTGGTTTTTCTGATTCTGTAGGCTTTTCTTCTTTCTTCTCTTCTTCTCTATTTCATACATAAGCACCTACTAAATTTACAGTACTATGAATAGGATTATATACATTTATGTGTGAAGCTTCTCAACCTCCAGGTACTTCAGTAACAGTAGTCTCTTTTGTTTTAACAATAGGTAATATTCTATCATCAAAACCTTGAGGATCTTTATAATAATTTAATTCTATTGTTCAAGCATCTATTCAAGTTATTAAATCATTTTTTACTTGTTCTGATATATTTTTTAATCAAGAAATTGTTTTTTTAAATGCTTCGATTTTAGATTTATCTGTTATAGGAACTAAAACAGGTTTTCAATTAACTGTTAATATACTTAGATTTGTATATAAAGTATCTATTCATTTCACAGTTTTTCATTCAACATTTTTACTAGAAACAGCATCAAATCAAATTCATTGTATTTTAGTTTCTCAAATTTGTCATTTTCATTTACTTAATTCATTATAATATTTATCTGATTCTTCTTGTAAACTAAAACCAAACATACCATCAAAACTTTTTCTTCTATCTTTATCATTATTTATAAATTTGTTCAAGTTTGTATTCCAAGATTTGATATCTCAACCATTAAAATCACTTGCTTTTTTCATATATTGAGACAAAGTTGATATAACAACCATTTTTTCATTCTCAGTTTTTACTGTTTCTAAAAATCATTTTAAATCTACTTTTTTAAGAGCTTTAACTCATCAAGCCAATTGTTCTAATCATTCCCATCTTGTATTTAAATCATTCTTTGGATCCATAAATTTTAAAGCTCCTTTGTTATAACGAGTTTTTGGTGAAAATGCTTTTTCAAGTAATTCCAATTTTGTATTTAAATCTAATTTTCATTCAAAACCTGGTTTCATATAATCAGTTTTTTCACTTGTTGTAGTTGATGTTTTTTTAATTATAGTTTTTTGTTTCTTATTTCCTTTTAAACCATAAGTATCCTTTTCTTCCCATTTAGTACTATGTTTTTCTCAATGAACCAATACTAAAGGTATTGGTAAAAATCCTGCTACAAATAATAATCAAGCTCATCCTCAAGTAAATTGAAATCATTCTGCATTTTGATATAAAGCTCTCTTATAATTTACTAATGCTCATTCTATTAATGGTTTCATATGTCATCAATTTGCTTTATACATAGAAGCAAGTCTTTCATAGATTATTTTATTTGCTGGTTCATCTTTAAAACTACTTTGATCAAAAGATTTTCAATCTATAATCTCTTTAGAAACTTTATCAAGTATTTCTGACATTTTCTTTTCTGATTCTTTAATTCATTTTTCTGTTTTTTCACTTACTTTTGTAAAATCTATAGCAATAGATTGTCATACTGGAGTTAATCATCCTATCAAAGTAACTTTTGCTGATTTATCAATCTCATTTGGAAATAATTTTTTAAATTCTCCTATATCTCATTCTTTCAATACTCAAGAAGCTGAAATTATAGGTATAAAATTCACAGCTCATACATCTACTCTCAATCTTTCATTATCAGATTTATATATATTCTTAGCTATTCAAACTCAAGGAACTCAATCAATTATACCAAAAGACAATGAATCTATAAGTTTTGCTGTTGCTTCTTTTATATCAAAAGTAACTCAAACTCAAAAACTTGAACCAACCAAAACTCACACAGCTTGTAATTTAATTAGTTTTTTTGTTTCAGGAGGTAATTTTTTAAATCCCTCATTTTCTTCAAATATTTTATCTACTTCTCTTTCTGCTTCTGTTTCTACTTTTAATGTTTTTGATCTTTCTGTTTCAAATTTTTTCAATGCTTCTGGATCTCTTATCATCTCTCAAGGATTTAATGTATCTTTTGATAAAAGCAATGTTCATAATCTATCTTTAAATTCTGATCTTGCATTAAAATAATTATTTTGAAAAGATGTATTAAATTCTTGAAGTGAAGAATAACCTAAATTTTTTAATAGATTTTCTAATTCTTCTGGTGTTTTTATAGCATCAAAAATTTGTTTTTCTTGAGTTACAAAATGAACATTATCATCAAGTAATCAATCTTGATTATAATCAAAGATAATACCCAAGCTATCTTTGAAATCTTTTGATTGTTTTAAATTTAATTGAGTATTATACACATTTTCTATTAATTGAATTAATGATGCCATTTCTTCTCATCAAAAAGCTCAATCTGCTTCATATCAATTTTTAATAAACTCATCTTTTAATTCTCCTATATTAAAGGGAGTAAAAGAATATCATTTACCATCTGAATTTAAATTATTAGCTTTTTGAATTCTATCTATATTATCATAAAAGACTTTTAACTGTTCAAATGACATCCCCTTAACAAGTGATTCATAAGAAGAATAATTAACTTCTTTTTTTAATCAAGCATAATCAATTTTTCAACCAAAAGTTCAAGTAACATATGAATTAGTTTCTTCTTTAGTTTTTAAAGATGCTTCAACTTTTCCTTTATGTTCTAATAAATCATTTTTTGTTTTTTTAATTATTTCAAATGATTTAGTTGATTTACCTTCTAAACTATCATAATCTCACCCATATACTTCATTACTCATAATTCTATAATTAAAATATAAATTTGTTTTTATTTTTATTATTTACTCTATTATAATATCATATTAAAAAATATTAGTCTATAATTTTAGCTTGACAAATATTATAATATATTTTATATATATTTTTAAAACAAAAAAATCTACCTTGTTAACAAGGTAGATTTCTGATATATCTAATTACTAAAAATTAACTATTTTTTCTTTTTAACCCAAATAATCCAAGACCTAGAAGTAATGCAATAAGCACTAGAAGTATATGTTCTGGTCCAGTTTGAGGAAGTTTTTTAACTGGTGCATTTTCTACAACTATAGGAGCAGGTGTAGTACTTGGAACTCCTGATTTGAAAAGTACACATTCTCTATGTTCAATTTGATCTATAGCAACTTCATTATTTACTATATCATGAGACATAACAGAAAATAAAAGTAAACCTATATTTTGTCATCTTGCTACAGTATTTTTATCCAATTTATATGCATATCAAGTTTTTGATTCAATCCGACTAACTTGCCCTGAAGGATTTATAACATAAGCTTCTTGTCCAGAAGAAAATGTAGTTTCAAAATCTTTTGTATATTGCCAAAAGTTGTCAGCAGAAGGAGTTTGAGACCAAGTAACTTTATCTCATCCTAAATTAATCATAGAAGGCATAGTTTGTTCTTCTTTATATAAAAGTTTAGGATTAGTTGTTTTATTTATAAATATATCATTTATAAATCCAAAAGCTTCTCCTTGTCCTTTTTCTCATCCATTAAAACATTGATTACAAGTATTTTGTGCAAATACTGGATCACTATTACATTCTACTTCAGTATATGCAGCTCCAACTGATTGAAGAGTTAATCAAAATATAATTGCTCCAGTTAATAATTTGTTAGTTTTCATAAAAAAATTAAATTAATAATAAATTACTTTGTCATATTAACATCAAATTTACTTATAGTCAAAATTTTATACTATTTTTTACTATATTTCGACTTTACTTTTTCACTATTTTATTCACTATTAATTGTTGGAAGATTGTAAATATAGTAGATATCCCCCAATATATTCAAACTCAAGCCAATAATGAATATGTAAAAACTCAAACCATAGCAGGTAATCAATAAAGCATAAACTTATTTAATAAATCTGGATCTGGCATAAAACTACTATAATTTGAAGCATCTTTTTTCTTTTCTAAAACAACTCATTTAGCATTTGATTTATTATTTGCTAGAGATAATTTAACTTGTATAAACTGAATCACTGCAATAAATATTCATAAAGATATTCAAGTAACTCATCAAACGCCCAACAAATCCATACCAAAAAAATTATGCCCTATACTATCTAAATTAAAATTTCATAATTTATCATATATATAATATACGTTTGAATAATCTTTTATATTTATAAATATACGGTAAATAACTAAAAGTATAGGCATTTGAATAATCAGTAATCAACAAGATCAAAATGGATTTACACTTTCTTCCTTATATAATTTCATCATTTCAACTCAAAGTGCTTGTGAATTTCATTTATGTTTTTCTTGAATTGCTTTTATTTTTGGTTGTATTGCTTGAAGCTTTCTTTGAGAAAGCATCATCTTATGTTGTGGGTAAAGCAAGAATAACCTAATAATTATTGTTATAGTAATTATAGCCCATCATAGAGAGTTATTAAAAAGGATAATAAAAAATATCGTCAGATTATACAAAGGCGCATAAATTAGTCATACAAAAATCTTTGAAATAATTCATTTATTTTTTATTTCTGTTTGTGTTATATACTCTTTTTTATCTAGTTTTATAAGATAGTTGTATGTTCATTCATTCAAGAATTGATTATAATATTTGTTATATTCTATAGTTTCTTTTGTATTAGGTTTTATATCTAAATCTTTACAAAATTCTTTTGGGAAAACCAATTTTTCTCAAGAGTAATTTATAGCTATATCATTACAAGTATTTAATTTAACTGATTTATCAGTATTATTTGTTATAAGTAAGCTAGGTGAAGCTGGAATAGTATATGATGTTTTTGAAGATTTAAATGTCAAAACTCATGTTGTTGTATTTTCTTTATCCTTAAAAAATACATTTACTACTAAAATAGTAAGTAAAAAAATTATCAGGAAATTTAAAATTTTGTCTTTCATTATTGTATTTAATTAATAAATATTTGTTTTTGAATTTTTTTATCCCATTTATTATTATTGTCATTCCCTAGAAATAGGGAATCTTCCTTATATTGCATCTAATATTATAATCATAGACATTTTTAATACAAGGTAGATTATCGGGTCAAGCCCGATAATGACAAACTTTTTATCATTTTATGTTCATCATTTTTTTCAATAAAAATTTCACATCATTATCAAATCAATTTATACTCTCTAAATTATTTTTTTCAAGTTTAGTTTGTTTTTTTAGAACAAAAATTAGGTCATAGTGAATTGATAGTTTAGAGTTGTCAGTTTGGAATTGTCATTGCGAGGTACGAAGCAATCCATTCTCTATATTGTTTCAAGTTTCCTGGATTGCTTTGCTATCGCTCGCAATGACATATGATGTTACCATATCATAAAATCTTCTTCTAAAAAAGTTTCTTTTTACGCTTGAATCTACATTTTTTCATGAAATTATAATTGCAAATCTATTATGTTTCAATTTATTTTTATTATAATTCAAAACTAATCAATATGAAAAAAAAGGTTTTCAATATTTCAAAACCTTTTTTACTTCATTTTCCTTCAATCTATAATCTTTAGAAATCATAAAAGCACTAAATATTATTTTATGTAATTTCCTTTACCATCAAATCTAGCTTTTCTAGGACTTCCTCAAGCTATAATATGCATTTTAGCTTTTCAGTTAACTTCTTGAAATCTTTTTGGATAAGATACTGTTAATTCATATCTTCATTTTCTTCTTCTATTTCTCAAAACTTTTCAACCGTCTATAGTTCTTTGTAAAAAACCATGAACTCTAAGTCTCTTTCTTTTTTTAAATTTTCCTAACATAAATACTGTAATTAACAATTAATAGTTATACCGCTCCCTGGTACAGGACAATTAATAATCTAAACTGAAAAATCAGATTTAATATAATTATTAAATTCAGAGCAAATTTTATATATATTTAACAAAAAGTCAAAATAAAAATTTTATTTTAGTGAAATTATAATTTTCTTCTTAAAAAAGCAGGAACAGAATCTATTTCTTCTTGCATTTGATTTTTTACTGTAGAAGGTGTAGATGGTGTATTATATGTATTTGTTTGAGTCATAGGTCTAGCTTCATTTATAGGTTTTCTACCAAAACTTCAACTTCTAAGTAATTCTCATTTTTTTTCTAAGAATTTTTTATTTGTTTCTTCATTAAATCAAGTAGCCACAACAGTTATTTTGATTTGTCCATCATAATCAGGAACTATACTTGTTCCAAATATTATATTTGCATCTGGATCTACTGATTCAGTAATAATTTTAGCTGCTTCATCAACCTCAAACATTGATAAATCATTTCATCAAGTTATATTTAGAAGTAATCATTTTGCTCAAGCTATAGATAAATCAAGAAGTGGACTATCCATTGCAGCACGTGCTGCTTCTACTGCTCTATTTTCTCCAGAACCATAACCTATTCACATCAAAGCTGATCATGCATTTCTCATTACTGATTTTATATCTGCAAAATCAAGATTTATAATTCAAGGATTAGTTATTAAATCAGAAATTCATTGAACTCATTGACTAAGTACTTCATCAACAATTGAGAAAGCATCAAGCATAGGAGTTTTTTTGTCAATTATAGAAAGGATTCTATCATTTGGAATAGTTATAAGAGTATCTACTTTTTCTTTCAATTCTTCAAATCAATCAATTGCTTTTGCAGCTCTGTTTTGTCATTCAAAAGAAAATGGTTTAGTAACAACTCATACAGTCAATGCTCATAATTCTTTTGCAATTTCAGCAATAACTGGGGCAGCTCAAGTTCAAGTTCATCAACCAAGACCACAAGTTATAAATACCATATGTGCTCATTCAAGCATCGCCCTAATTTCATCTCTTGATTCTTCTGCTGCTTTTTTACCTATTTGAGGATCAGCTCAAGCTCACAATCATAAAGTCACCATTTTTCCAAGATTTAGCTTTTGATTTGCATAAGATGAAAACAATGCTTGTGAATCAGTATTCATAGCAATAAATTCTACTCTTTCAAAACCTCATTGAATCATTCTATTTACAGTATTTGTTCATCCTCCACCTACTCAAACTACTATTATTTTTGCAATTGGTGAAATTGATTTAGAAATCAAAATTTCTTCTGGTCAGTTATGTTCTATTTTACTTCAATTATTCATAAGTAAATTTTTTAATCTATCTTCTCTCTTTATCATATTATGTGTTATTAAAAATTAAATGTTTATTATTAATAGCTGAAAATTTCCAGAGCTCAGTTTTTTTTTTATTTTTATTCTTTTTTTTCTTCTATTTTTTCTTTCTTCTTTAATCTTTAGTCTTTATCTTATTTTTCCTACATTCTATATTCTGCATTCTGCCTACGGTATTATTTTCTTAAATATCTTCATTATAGAATGAAACATTCAAGAAAAGTTTATAGAAACCCCTGAAGGTCAAGCCGAATATTTATTTGCTAAAATCAACGTTCCTATAACTGAAGCAAAAATTGGATCACTTATAGTAGTATCTGTTACACTATTTTTTTCTACTGGAAGTCATATAAAAGCAGGTAATCTCAACACTTCTTTTGTTAATTCAATCAATCATCTTGCTTTAACTCATCATCCAACAAGTATTGCTCATTCTGGTAACAATCAATCTTTTCAAGCTTTTCTTAATTCATCTCTTACAAAATATAATATCTCTTCATATCTTGCTGTTGCAATTTGTGATAAATAAATTTTAGAAACTTTTCAATCTTCATTTTGATTAAATCTATATAAATCAACTTCTTCATCAGATACTGATTGTTTTTTATCTAATGCCAACTCCATATATTCTACTTTCATTTTTTCAGCAGTATCAATTGATGTTCTAACTCATAAAGCTATATCATTTGTAACATTTGTTGATCAAAATGGAATTACAGAAGCATATTTTAAAACTCATTCTTCATAAACAGTAACTCAAGTTGTTGATGATCATATATCTATACAAACAACTCAAAGTTCTTTTTGTCTTTTAGTTAAAACTCATTCAGCAGAAGCTATTATATTTGGATAAATATCAAAAATCTCTATTCCTACATCAGCAATTGCTTTTTTTATATTATTTAACATATTAACATTTATAGAAAATATGTTAGCAACTACTTCCAATTTTCTAGCTGACATTCATATAGGATTTTTTACTCAAGCCTCTAAATCAACTACAAAATATTCAGGAAGTACTTTTAAAATCTCTCTATTAGGTAATTCTACTCAATTTTTAGCCATTTCCATAGCTCTATCTAAATCATCATGTGTAATTTCACTTCAAGCAATAGCTATAACTCATTTACTTTTAATAACTTCAAAAGATGATGAATTAAAAGATATATAAACTCATGACACTTGTTCTCCAGCCATTCTCTCAGCTTCTTCAAGAGACTTATCTAAATTATTTTTGAATTCTTCCATATCTAAAATATTTCATTTTTTTATGGCATTGGATACAGAAATTCAAACTCACAAAACATGGAAATCATTTGTATTTTCTGTATCAAATCTTCAGATAACTGTTTTAATATTAGCACTTCAAATATCTATTGATGTAATTGTTCATTCGTAACTCATAATTTTAATTAGTAATTAAAAATTAATAATTTTAGTTTTTGTAACTCTATATATCTATATATATTAACTTTATGTTATATTTTTTTATACAATTATTTTCCCTTAAAATAAAGAAAAGTTATATATATACCATTAATTTAACTTGGTAAATTATATTGACTTGTTTTCTTTTTTCAAAAGTACTTTTAAAGTTGTGTTAAAAAACCTTTAGAAACACAGTATATCACTACATTTAAAATTTAGAATATTAAAAGAATAAAAATTTTGATTAAATTTAATTTTTTATATAATAAAGAAAAATAAAATTAATTGTCATACTCGTGCTCACGTGCCCCTTGTGGGTATGACACGAGTATCCAGTGAACTAAATATTGCTTGTACACTAGATTATCGGGTCAAGCCCGATAATGACAGGATGATAATTTTCTATTTATTTAGTTATTCCTTAAATTTTTATTAACTTACTCTCTTAATCCTTATATTATGAAAATTGAAAATCTAACATTGGCTTTTTCTAATAAAACTGTAGTAAAAAATGTAAACATAGAAATAAATCCTAGTGAATTTATATTTTTAATATGACTTAGTTGATCAGGAAAAACAAGTATAATTAGATCTATTATATGAGATTTTAAACCAGTCTCATGAGATATAATCTTGGATGGTTGAGAACCATTATACAAAAACTTAAATGATAAACTTCTTTCTGTTTACAGAAGAAATATATGAGTTATATTTCAAGATTATAAATTGATGGAATCAAAAAGTGTCTATGAAAATGTAGCTTTTGCTATGGAAGTTTGTTGATATAATGATAAATACATACAAAAAAAAGTTCCAGAAACTCTAGAACAAGTAAAAATATTGTCAAAAAAAGATAAGTTTGTATCAGAATTATCATGAGGAGAAAAACAAAGAGTATCTATTGCTAGAGCATTAGTTCACAATCCAAGTATAATTATATGAGATGAACCTACTTGAAATCTAGACCCAATCACAGCCATGGATGTAATGAATATATTTGTAGATTTAAATAAAGAATGAAAAACTATAATTATAGCTACTCACGATAAAAACATAGTAGACAAACTCAAAAAAAGAGTAGTAGTTTTCAAAGACAAAGAAATGGTTTCAGATAAAAAGAATGGAGTTTATGAATTGTAATTAATCTTTATTAATCAAATATTGTAATCTCTTATAATGAGTTTTTACAACAAATGAAGTATCTCTTATTTTTGAATCTATATAAGGATCTTTAGATCATTTTTCTTTAAAACTATATAATTCAAATAATCTATTTACATTATAAATAAAGCTTCAATATGCTTTTATAACATCAAATCAAGTATAATAGCTAAATTCATCATTTTCTATTTTTATTAAGATTTCTTTTTTTACCACATTGTTTACTGTTTTCATATAATTATACATATTATTGTATTTTGTCGTTTTTAAATTTACATACTTTATAGATATAGCATCTAAATCTGTTTTTTGTATACCATATTCTAAATCAAGCATATCAGAAATTTCTCATTCTGACGCATTTACAAAATTAGCTATTGAAAAAATCGAAACAAAGATTATAATGAGACTTACAACTTTTTTCATAATTTATATTTTAAAAAGTAAATTAATTACCTTATACTTATTTTTTAATTATTGTCAAGTAAAATGAATAAAAATTATTATGAAACTCTTTGAGTTACAAAAACAGCAAGTGAAGATGAGATAAAAAAAGCTTTTAGAAAACTCGCTATGAAATATCACCCAGATAGAAACAAATGAGATAAAGCTACTGAAAGCAAATTTAAAGAAATAAATGAAGCATACAGTGTACTTTCTGATAAAGAAAAGAAAAAACAGTATGATACTTTTTGATCAGATTTTTCTTGATTTAATGGTGCATCTTGAAATCCATTCGCAGGATGATGAAATCGTTCTTATACTACTTCTGATTTTTCATGATTTGAAGATATATTTGGATGATTTGCTTGAAATAATTCAAGAAGTAAAAAAGCTAGTTCTTTTGATTTTTCAGATATATTTTGATGATTTAATTCTAGTAATCAAAGACAACAAGATGATTATTCTTCAAATTATCAAAAACAACCTCCAAAAAAAGAAGAATCTCTTGATGTGGAAAAAACCTATGAAGTACCTATTTTTGACTTAATTTTAGGTTGTAGTATAGAAGTAGAATGAACAAACAAGAAAAAAGTAAAATTAAAAATCCCAGCAAACACAAAACCTTGAATTAAATTTAGAGTCAAAGATTTAGGAATTTCAAAAAATTGAAAAATATGAAATCTAATTGTGAAAATAGAAGCAAGAATGCCAAAACATATATCAGATGTTGATAAAAGCTTACTTGAAAGAATAAGAGAAAATATTGGGTATTAAGACTCTTGTTTAGAATCTCACAATATAAAATTAATAAAATTTTTAATATATTCAATTGTAAATCATTGTTCTCATAGTGTTCAAGACATCTTTACTCTTCACTTTTCTAATCAGTGAGGAAATACACTTATTTCAAGAAAATTATCTTGGTAAGTATCACATTTAACAACTTCTCAAAATTTTTTTAATCAATGCATTTTGTAAATTTATATAATTATAAGAACCTCCAAAAAAGGTTCTATTTTTCTAAAACAATTATTGTTATAATTATTTTTAGATTAAAGTCAAAAAAGATTTAGAATTTATTTATGGAATACTCCCTTGTCATCCTGAGAGTAACGAAGGATCCCTTGAATACGGTATTTTCTAAGTTTCATTATAAATATAGTAAACCGTGTCTAAGGGATTCTTCATTTCATTCAGAATGACAGAACTCTCAAGTTCTACCCCCTAATTATTCTATTCTCATCAACTTTTCCTTAATTATTTGATCAAATCAACTCAATTTAAAAATATCTTTTAGTTTATTTTTATTTATAAACTTCAATACTTTTTGAACTAATTCATCTGGGTGCTTCAAATCTAATTCTCAGAGTAGATTAATTACTTTTAATCTGGATAAAATCAATTTCATTTCATCTATATTTTTTGTTTCATTTACTTCCTCAACTATTTCAAATACATCTTTGAATACAAGTCATTCTGGAAGTTTATGATAAACTATTCAAATTATTATTATATATTCATTTATAGTAGCATAATCCCTTCATTCATATCTAAACTCTGATTTTATTTTTATATTTTTGATTTTGTGAATATCTCTTTGTTCTTTTGTTTCTATTTCACAATTTATTATATATCCTAGATCCATTGTTTTCTCTTTTTTATGCTCTTTTTTTTGTACTTTTATTCTACCATAATCAAAAGTAAAGATATCGTAGATAAAATCCTTGTCTTTTACCTTAGATATTTTTAAAATTATTGCTTTTGTTTTAAAAAGAGTCATAAATAACATTTAATTACTAATAATTAAAATGATATTTTTTTATTTTCATTTAGCAAATAATTTTCATATAAGTGCTTTAATAAAAGCTCCTTATGTGTATCGAAATACCCAATATTTTATATATAAAATACTTTTATAAAAAAGTCCAAGCAAAAATATACAAAAAATTGGATTTTTTTAAACTTTTTCTATACAATACTCTAGCTTTAATTTTAAAAGCTTATATTTTAATTTATAACTTTATATTTAATATGATAAATATTAAGAAACAATGATTTACATTGGTGGAACTGATAGTTGTTATCACAATCCTTGCTATCCTTTGAAGTATAGCTTTTATATCTTTACAAGGTTATAGTTCAGATGCTAGAAACTCTAAAAGAACTAGTGATCTAAGTTCTATACAAAGTTCTCTAACTGTTAAACAAACTTCTGGAACTGATCTAAATGCATTTGTAGATTCAAATGCTAGAAATCTCCTTACTACTGTTCCTATAGCATGAGTTACTAATGCACCTGCTGGTACTTATAAAGCTTGAACTATTAATTACAATGCCTTGGATATGAAACAAGCTGATTTCCAAGATCCTCAATCTAATGTTTCATATGCAATATGAATAACTACTTGAGCTGGTTGAGCATATCAAATAGCTGCATCTATGGAACAATCAGGATGATCAAAAGTTGCAAGAGTAGTTTGAAATTGGATGAATAGAAGTGCTACAACTTATAACACTGTTGCTACTTGAAGTACTGTTGTATTAAATTCACCTGGTGATGTAAACAGATTTAAACTTGGTGATACTTTAAATTTATGAGGAGCTATTACATGAACTGTAAATAGAGTTTCTGCTGATGGTATGACTTTAACTTTATCAACAGGTTCAACTAGTACTGCTATAAGACTTAATTTTGCTGAATCTGAAGGACTTATAGGTAGTGGTAGTACAATTTTAGTTAAAGATAATTTATCTGTTCTTCCTTACTAATCTTTAGTAAATTAAACTTAAATTTAAAAAAGAACTTTCCGATGGAAAGTTCTTTTTTTTATGGATATTTTTTTACAACTCCACTTTTTCCTTATACTCTTTCATAAATCTCTTTTCAAAATCTTTTTTTGTGAAAGTATGATTTTGAGTACCATACTTTTCTATACAATAACTCGCTGTTAGACATCACAATTTTGCTGAGACTTCCCAAGTATAGGAATTATGTAATCAAGTTATTAATCAAGCTCTAAATGCATCTCAAGCTCAAGTTGGGTCAGCTACATTTATATTTTTTAGAGCATTTACTTTTTGTTCTTTTTTCTTGTCTATTATTTTTACTCCATCTTTTCACATAGTTACTATTATCTTATCGAGTTTTTTCTTTAAATCTTCTTCACTCATAGAAGTCTTATCTAAAAATAAACTGTATTCATAATCATTTAATATAAGATAATTACTATATTCCAGACAATCTATCAATTCTTCTTTTGTAAAACTTGTAATCATCTGCCCTGGATCAAAAAAAGTTTTTATTTTTAATTCATAACTTTGTTTTAGATGTTTCATCATAACTATTTTATCATTTGGTGAAACAATACTATAAGATATATCTATTGCTGGTACATTTTGAGTATTTTCAGCACTTAAAGCACCAGGATAAAATGCATTGATTTGATTATTATCTTTGTCATTAATTATATAACAAGAAGCAGTTTGCATATCTTTGATTTTATACAAGTTAGAATAATCTATCAATTTACTTTTTTCTTTAAAATCATCTCAGACTACTCAAAGCAGTATAGATTTTTCTCATAAAAGTCCTATATTGTAAGCTATATTGTGTCCTGTTCATCATTTTTGTTTTGTAAGACTTGGTGTGAAAAAGCTCACATTGAGCATATGTATCTTATCAGGTAATATATGGTTTTTAAAACTATCTCAAAAATCCATTATATAATCATAAGCCATCGATCCAGAAACAAGTATTTTCATAAAAAAAATTGGTAAAATTATAAAGTTTTAAAAGTAAATGTATGTCATTCCCGAGAAGTCGGGAATCTTCATTATATTGTAGCTAAGAAATAGTGGATTAAATATTTTTTAATATTTTTAGTTCAGTTTTATTGATTGACTATTTTTATACAAAGTAGATTCCCGCCTTCGCGGGAATGACAATAAAGAAAAAAATTAAATTTTTAACTATCACTTTTTATTTTAAAGCTTTTTAAATATAAACAAAAATATATTATTTCAAAGTTTATTTTGCTTTTTTTATATTTGATTTATACTTAAGAAATATTTACTATCTTGTCATCCTGAATATAATGAAGGATCCCTTAAACTTGGTATTTTCACAAAACAATGTAAATGGATTCTTCGCAAAAGCTCTACAATGACAACCGAATATTAATCTCTAACACAAATTAAATGAAAATCGCAATACTTCACGAAATGCTTATAAAACTTGGTTGAGCTGAAAAAGTTGTAGAAAAAATTGCTTCTATTTTTCCTGATGCTCCGATTTTTACTCTGATTTACGATGAAGAAAAAGTATGAAAAATATTTCCAAAAGATAAAGTAAAAGTAGCTTCATCTACTCAGAGAATTTATAATATTACAAAAAATCAAAGATTTTGTCTTCCTTTTATGCCTAGAGCTGTTGAAAGTCTTGATTTTTCAGATTATGATGTAGTTATTTGTTCTTCTTCTGGATTTGCACATTGAGCAATTACCAAACCAGAAACTAAATTTATCGTTTACTATCATTCTCCTGCAAGATATCTATGGGATTGGACCAATGAATACAAAAAAGATATTGGTTTTGATAAGTGATTAAAATGATATATATTAAATAAATTATTTTTGAGTCTTAGAATGTGGGATGTAATTGCATCATCTAGAGTGGATATAAATCTAGCAAATAGTAAAAATTCTGCTTCTAGAGTACAAAAATATTACAGAAAAACTTGTGAAATACTTTATCCTCCTATCGAAACAAAGAGATTTAAGAAAGAAATCAATAAAGTATGAGTTTTGGAAACTATACTGTCATCCTGAACGAATGTGAAGGATCCCTTAAGCAAGGTAATCACTAAAAAATCAAGTTCAAGGGATTCTTCGTTACTCTCAGAATGACAAACAGTAAATAATATAACATATTACATAATTATATCAGCACTAACCGAATTTAAAAAAATAGAAATAGCAATAGAATGATTCAACAAAATGCCTGACAAAAATCTGGTTATAATTTGAGATTGAAATTATAGAGAAACTTTGAAAAATAAAGTAAATTGAAATAATATAATTTTTACATGAGCTAGATACTCTGATGAACTTGTAGAGTTAGTTCAATGAAGTCTAGGGCTCATATTTCCATGAGAAGAAGATTTCTGAATAGTTCCAATTGAAGCAATGGCAGCAGGAAAACCTATCTTTGCATATGCTTGAGGATGATTACTTGAAACTGTAATTGATAACAAAACTTGAAGCTTTTTCCAAGATAAGACTTGATATGATTTTGTCCCAAAATTTGCAGAATTTGATCAAAAAGTTAACTCATGATTTTTTGACAAAAAATTTATAACAAAACATGCCCTAAAATTTGATGAATCTTTATTTGAGAAAAGGATTAAAGAGATTGTAAATTGATAAACTAATATATGTCATTCCCGAGAAATCGGGAATCTTCATTATATTGTAGCTAAGAAATAGTGAATTAATATTATTTTTAGATACTACTATTTATCTATTATTGTTATTATACAAGGTAGATTCCCTTCTTCAAGGGAATGACATACTTTTCTATTTTTATAATGCATTTCACGATGTGTATCATAGAGATTTTTAAGGGGGTAACTTCGCCGTAATACGAAGCACAATAAAAATAGTCTCATCAGCGAAGATTTACCCTCTTAAATTCTTTTTGCTACTTTTTGGAATCAAAAAGTAAGAGATAAGTAAATACAATATAGTAAATGGATTGCTTCGAAAAAACTCGCAATGACAAAAAGTAAATACAAGGAAGATTCCCGCCTTCGCGGGAATGACATTAATTCCTAAATTCTATATTCTACATTCTTTATTCATCTAAATCTCCTTCCTCTCCTTTATAGCATTCAATATAGTAATATTATCCGCATATTCAATATATCCTGAGCTTAATCATCTACTCAAACGAGTTATTTTAACCTTGTAACTTAATCAAATTTTACTGATTTCTTCCTTTATGTAAGCTGTTGTAGCTTCTCATTCTATGTTTGGATTTGTAGCTATCAAAAGCTCTATTTTATTTTCACTATTTTCTATCCTTGCAAACAATTTTTTGAAGTTTAAATCAGCAGCAAAAACTCAATTAATCGGAGAAATTGATCACCCAAGTATATGATAAACTCAATTGTATCATCCTGTTTGTTCTATCGTAAGTAAATCTAAATATTCTTCAACTACACAAATCATATTTTTTTCACGAATTACAGAAGCGCAAATCTTGCAAGATTCTTGACCTGCATTCATAAGAGATCCACATATAGGGCACTTAGATATTTTTGATTTTAAATCATCCAAACTACTTTTAAAATTTTCTATATAATCTGATTTTGCGTTTAACAAAAAAAAAGCCAATTTTGTAGCAGTCTTTTCTCATATTCAAGGCAATAAACTTATGTTATTTATCAATCTTTTTAGAACTTCGGGCATTTTTTTAAATTAGATTATAGTATTTTTTGCATTCTACATTCTTTATTCTAAAAATCAAAATTTTTAATTAAAAATTAGACACAAAAAAAAGTTTATATATAATGAAAAAATATAATTTATTTTAATTCATAATAAATATAAAAATGAAAGAAGTTACAAGATGTATAATAAAAAATAAAGAGTGAAATATACTTTTAATAAGACATAAATGATCTGAATCATGGACTTTGCCCGGATGACATGTAGAAAATAAAGAAAACATATATAATGCAATAAAAAGAGAAATAAAGGAAGAACTCGGTGTAAGTCTAAAAATACTTTGATATAAAATATGATTTGAAGTAAAAAAAATAAAAGAAAAACCACTACCACTATGTGTATACAAAGTAGATTATACAAATAGAAAATGAAAAAAAGTAACAAAACTTGAATACATATTTCTAGGTAAAATAAAAGATGAAATAATAAAAACTCAAATAGATGAAGTTGATGAATTTAAATGGTTTTCTGTAGATGAAATAGAAAATCTAGAAAATACTTTTGATCAAATTAAAGAAATTATAAAAATTGTATAGATTTTTGTCATTGCGAGTTTTTACGAAGCAATTCAGAAATCATTGATTTAACAATAAAACACTATTTAAGGGATTCTTCGCTAATCGCTCAGAATGACAGTTTTTCAGTGTTTACTTAATTAAAAAATATGTCCAACTTACTTTTATATGTTTTATTTTTCTTTATTTCATTAATTCATTCTAGTTTTCTAAACTATTTTTGATTTGATTTTAATTCATTAGTTAATTGAAATTTTGAATTTACAAAAGTTATATTTTTTGATATTATTTCATCATTAATTATAATTTCATTTTTAATTGAAAAATCCTTCAAAAAAGAAAAAATCAAGATATACTACCCTATAATCTTGATTTTTATAATTGCCCTATCATTTATATCTACTTTTTTTTCTATATCTTCTTTTATATCACTTTTTTGAAATACAAATAAAGCACATTGACTTATATTTATATGAAATTTAATTTGAATTTTTATAGTTTTATCAAACAAAAATAAAGAAGAATTAAATAAGTTTTTAAGAGTTTTTTTGTTATCTTTATTTATAGTTTTCATTTTAGGAATAAAAGAATTATATTTGCCCTCTTTAAACTATCAAGAAACTGTCAATAAAGCTGTTTCCAGCTTTTGAAATAATCAATTTTTAGCTTTAAGTACCATACTTATCATTCCTCTATTCTTCAAAAAATATAAATCAAAATACAATTTTTTAGTGATATTTTTCTTATTATTTGTGCTAATACTTACAAAATCACTTATTTGAATTAGTATTTTTTTATCATATCTTTGTTTTAAATTTTTATGAAAAAAGAAATGATTTTTATTCTCATTCTTAGGTTTTATTATTTGATCTCTTGTTGTATTTTTTTATTTTCCTGAAAAACTGCATTCTCTTTTTTCTAGATTTTATATTTGGCAAAATGTATTAAATTTATACATATCTTCATTTAAAAATATATTATTTTGATATGGTTTTGAAACTCTGGATTTGATTTTTCCAAAAGAAAAAAATCCTTATCTTTATATCTTTGAAAATTACTGATTTATAGCTGATAGAAGTCATAATTTATGGCTTGATATACTTTATTCTACTTGAATTTTATGATTTTCTCTGACTTTATATATCACTTTTAAGATTTTAAAAATTTCTAAAAATACATATTATTATGATATATTTTTGTTGTTTTTTATTTTTGTGTTTTTCAATTTTGCATCAGTAGTACATTATTTGTTTTTACTAATTATCTTAGCTTTGTTTTTGAAAAAAGATGATTTAAAAATAGATACAAGCAAATTTAAGATAAACATTTTTTATTTTATTTTCATAATTTTCTCTATATTTTCAATCATTTACAGTACTAAATTTTTTATAGCAGAAGTATATTACAAAAAATGAAATCTAAGCAAGTCTATCGAAAGTTTTAATTATCCTGAATATTATTTTGAAGTATGAAGCTATAATAAATGACTAAAATATTATAATAATTTTATCCCTCTAGATTATTACAAAAATCTGATACCAAAAGATTTAAATAATCTAATTACTAATTGTGAAAGCTTTGTAAACAGTTATCCAATTGCTGAAAATTATTTATGGTGTGGGGAAATTTTAGAAAGAGAAAACTATAAAAAAGAAAGTCTTGTTTTTTATAAAAACTGACTTTCTAAACTACCAGATTTGCGGAATAAGGAATCTACATATTATTATAATTTCTTTGTAAAATATACAATTTCTTGAAATAGATTTTTCAATGAAAAATACTGAAATTTGAGAGAAATAATAAATCTAAGGAAGTAATTTTAAATTTTCTTCTATTCTTCTTATTATTTGTTTATTGATTATATTATCATCATTATTTATCATCTCAATTAAATCAGAAAGTGTTAAAACTATTAATTCTAAATTAGTAATAGCTTTTACTGTTGCAGTTCTAGCTTCTTCATTTAATAAAGCTATCTCTCAAAACATTTCTCAATCTGATAACTCAGCTATTTTATTTCAATTTATTTCAACTTCTACTATTCAAGATTTTATTATATATGATTTTCAATTAGACAATTCTCATTCATTAAAAACTACATCTCAACTATTAAAAGTCTCTACCTGAGCATAAGATAATATTTTTTCAACTACTTCATTATCAATTCAATCAAATATTTTTAAGTTAGCCATAAATTATAAATTAGGAGTTAATGGTGGGTTTTCTGATTCTGCATTCTATTCTAATATATTTCTCAAAAAAAAACAAGTAATTTATATTATCTATCGTATTTTTTCTTCAAATCTTGTAGAGTTAATTCAGAAACAGAAGGTCTTCAATGTGGACAAGTTGAACTATATGACAAGACACTGTCATTAAGTAATTTATTCATCTCAAATAGATTTAATTTATTACCGAATTTGATTGCTGATCTACAAGCTGTATAAGCACATATTTTATTTCTTACTTCCTCTAAATTCATAGATTTTCAAGTATTAAATTCTCATATATCACTAATTATTCACAAAAAAATGTTTTTTATATCTTCTTTTTTAATAAAATTTGGAATAGCACTTAAAAGTACACTTGAAGTAGACAATATTTCAAAATCAAATCCCATATCCAAAAAGATTTGTCTATATTGTGTCAATATCGAAATTTCTTTTCCAGTAAGATTTAAATTTTCTTGAATTAAAAGTTGTTGAGATTGTGTATCTAGATCTTTTTTTATAAGTTTTTCATAAATTATTCTTTCTGCTAGTGCATGCTGATCAAGGATTATCAATTTATCATCTTTTTCAACAATTATATAACTATTAAAAACTTGCCCTACTATTTTTCATAGAGATGTATAATGTAAATCAGAATTTACACCTAAATCACTTCAAGTAAAATCTTTTAAAAAATGTTTTGTAAACTCAATGGAATCTTTTATTGTATTTTGTGCTGGATTTGTAGATACATCTTTATATGGAGAATATGATTTGAATTTTGTTCCGGAACCTGTGTAATATATATTATGTCATTCCCTTGAAGAAGGGAATCTTCATTGTATTGTTTCCTTTTGTCATTCACTATGTTGTCATTGCGATACTGCCAGAGTACAGGGAGTACGAAGCAATCCATTCACTATATTGTTTCATGTTTTCTGGATTGCTTCGTTACTCTCGCAATGACAGTTTTCTTCTCAATTATCACTTTCATCTATATTAACCAAACTACTATTTTCCAACTTACTCAAAATAGCATTATAAAAAGCTCTGTATATTTCTTGTTCTCTTGCAAACCTGATTTCTTGTTTTCTTGGATGTACATTTACATCGATTTCTTCGGGATTTATTTCTAAATTTAATATATATCCTGGAAAATTATTGTGTGGGATGAACCTACGATATGCTTCATTTATTGCTCTATAAATAAGAGGTGAACTTATAATTCTCCCATTTACAAATATTGCTTGTCTATTTTTATTTAGAAAATGAATCTTTGGAGTTGAGATAAATCAATTTATATTAAGTCATGAAAAAGAAAAATCTATACCTAACAAATTATTATAAAATTCTTCTCAATATATATTATAGATTCTTGTTTTTAAATCTTCATTTTCTTTGTACTTAAAAATTATTTTTCAATTATTTACAAATTCAAATCAGATTTGTGGATGAGCAAGTGCAATATTATTTAGAAAATCACTTATGTGACTATATTCTGTTTTTTCTTTTTTAAGGTAGTTAATTCTTGCTGGAGTATTAAAAAATAATTCTTTAACAATTATTTTAGTTCATATGTTTATACTTTCTTCTTTTATATCTAACTTTTCTCATCATATAACTTCTAAAGAGTATCATCCTTGTCATCCTGAACTTGATTCAGGATCTCTTGTTTTTGAAATTATCTTAAATTTTGAAACAGATGATATAGACGCCAAAGCTTCTCACCTAAATCAAAAAGTCATAACTTTATGTAAATCTTCTAGATTTTTTATTTTTGAAGTAGTATGTTTTTCTGTAAGTATAATTAAATCTTCTTTTTCTATTCCTACTCAATTATCACTTATAATTATCTCATCTATTCAACCTGAAGTGATTTCAACCTTTATACTAGTGCTTCAAGCATCTATACTATTTTCTACAAGTTCTTTAACTACTGAAACTGGTCTTTCAACTACTTCTCAAGCTGATATCTGATTTATAAGTATTTTATCTAGTTTAATAATTTTTGACATAAAAAAATCTTTAATAGTATTATTAAAGATTATATTAAAATTTCTGTTTTAATAAAGAAATTATTTTTGATTTTTTTTGAATTTTGATTTTATAGCTTCTTTTACACTATTTGGTATACTTTCATAACTTTTTAATATTTGTTTTATTTTTGTATAATAAGAAGTTATCTCATCAACTACTGATAAGATTCTAACAACTTTTACAAGTGCAATAACAAGAAGAGTACCAATTACAGACGTAAAAACAATAAGTACTATGTAAAGAGCTTCTAAAATTGTAATTGTCATAAATTATAAATTTAGGAAATATATATTAGTAATATTTTAAAATATCTTAGAACATTATTTATTTAGATATCTCTGAAATTATGTCAGAATCATTTATTATATTATTTGTATTATTTTGAGAACTGCTAGAAACCGGAACTTCAACTTTTTCTTCTGTTTTTGTGATATTTTCACCACTTCATACTTCACTTGTTACAACAATATTAGATTGATTAGTAGAAACTGGTGAAACTTCTTTTTTTGTATCATCAATATCTTTTATAGATTTTTCTATATCAAGTGATAGACTTTTTACTATTTTATTTATTTTTTCTTCTGTTGCAACTACTTTTACAACTTTCTCATTTTCAAATAAAACTAAACTAGGTATAGAAACAATTTGGTACTTTGATAAATCAAGTCATTCTAAAGATGATTCAACTAATTTTATTCATATATTTCTAGTCCATGCTTTTGTATAAATAACTGGTAATTCATATAAAAATTTCTTGAAAAAATCACTTTCTTTAGAAGCAAATATACAAATTATCTTTTTTGTTTCTTCTTTATTCGAACTTTCACTAAAATAATTTTTTGATTTTCATATAAAATCTTCTAACTCAAACAATGTCTTAATAGTAAAATTTGATTCAATCAATTTTTTTGCAGTTTTTTCAACTGTTTCATTATATAACTTTAAACTATCTGATTTTATAGAAGAAAATTTTTCTTTAAGTTTTGAGAAATCCATTTTAAATAAATTAAAATATAAAAATGTCTATTATTATTGTACTATAAAATTATTGTTTTGTAAAATTTTTGTGTTTTATAATACTATATTTTTAATGTTTTTTGATTAAATTATTTGACTTTTTAAATATTTTTCTTTTAATAACAAAGAATAGTTAATTTATAATATTTTAATTAGTAATAAATAAATTTATGGCATGAAAAATGGAGGATAAACAGTTTAAACATTATGAATGAAATGTACTTTGAGGTTGAGACTGAAATTCACATGCAACAAAATGAGGTGTTGATGAAGCAAATATAAGAACATCAGACTTTGTAAGATGATTATTAACTTGAAAGGATTGAGAAATTAGATTATGAAATTATATCTTATCAATGTGAACAGACTGAGTATGAACGAAAATCCAGATTTATATGAGACAATTTGAAAATTATTTCCAAGAATATAATAAATCAGAGAAATCAGAAGAAAATTATAATATTGCATTAACAAGTACAATTGAATTATGTGATAGAATGTTAGCAGATTTAACTGCAATGCTATTTGATGATTGAATAAAATGAGAAAGATCAATAGCTTTTACTGATATAATTGATACAAACAATACAGATAATACACATGGAACAAGACCTGAAATATTTTTTAAAGCATTTAAAATATCTTTATGAAAAAGTATAATTGGTAAAGATTCTTTAAATTTAAATTGAGAAACTGCAAATTTATGAGAAAATTGAAAATTTGTAAGAGCCTTAGAAAGATATAGAAAATCATGAGAACTTGCAAAAAAAGAAGTAACTAGATTAACAAATGAAATAAATAATCAAAGAAATCAATTAGCATTATTATATCCATCTTCTTCACCTGAAGTTAGATTAGCGACATCAAAGATAGAGAAAGGTATGCAGTCAAACAAAGATTGAAGAAGAAATATAATTGAAGAATTTAAATCAGCTAGAAAAGATATGATAGATTTATGGAATGAATTAGAATTAAACCTTGCATGAACTTTTCTTTGAGTAAAAAAAGCTGAAAAAGTAACTAACAAATTGGTTAAAATGGAAGAATGAGATAAAATAATAGTTTTATCAGAAACAGAAACTAAAAACTGAATTATTTCCCCAAGATCAAATGGATTAACTTTAATTAGACAAAAATGTAAAGAATTATTATGAGATAATTGGGAAAATAAAACATTTGAAGATTATTTATTAACTATAGGAAGTAAAGCATCTAAACTACCTAAAAAATTAAAACAAAAACTTGCATGATTAAAAATGTGGGATATTGCGACTTGAGAAACTACTGTATTTAATAAATTTATTGCTGATGATTTATTAGGATGAATAAAATGAAAACCAATTGCAAAAATATCAGGACTTAGACATTGAACATGAAATCCTCAATATAAATTACATTCAGGATTGGAATGAAGAGAAGATCTTATGATAGATATAGATATAAGTGAATTAGAAAAAGCAGATATATTTACTTTATTACAAGTTGCTTTTGATTTAGATGATAAAACAGTTGCAAAGCCATGGAATATGTGAATTCCATATACAATATTTTGTAAACCATGAGAAGAAGATAAGATATTAGAACAAGCTAGAGAATCATGAATTACAGCAAATTTAGTATGAGAAATAAAGAAAAGATGAGAAGATGATCCTTCTGTAAGAATAAAATGAGTGTGAATTTGAAAATCAGAAATTACATATTCTAAAGATAGAGAAAAAACTGTTTAATTAAAAAAAATTATAGTGCTTATTTATTGATTTCTTACAAAATATAAAGTATACTTATTTATAGTTATATTTAATTTATATTTTAAATAAAATTATATGGAAAAATTTGATAAATCAGAAACAACTAATTCTGTTGATAATATAAAACCTGAATCTGAAATAAAACCTATTAGTACTGAAAATTATAGAAAAAAGTTAGTTGAAATAAAAGAACAAGAACAAATTGAAGATCCTGATAAAAATACTGCTGATGCTGATTTAGAAGCAGCGTTAGAATGAGTTGAAATGAATGATACTAAAAAACTAGAACATACTTTAGATAATTCTGTTGTAATGAATGACATATGAAATACTCATATTATTAGTCCTGCTCAAAGAATCCTTCATAAACATGAAAACATGGAAATTCCTCAATAAATCATAAAACATCTAATTAACAAATATGAGTAAAAAAGAAAATAAAAAAGTTGATTCTTTATCAATCAATAGAACAAATTTAGCAAATGAAAGAACTTTATTAGCTTATTGGAGAACATCTCTGACTTTTTTTGTACTATGAGGATTTCTTATAAAAACAATATATTGAACATTTTCCTTATTTTTTGGAATTATCTCAATAATATTTTGAATATCTTTATTTATCTATTGAACTATAAGATATTTACAAGACAAAAAAACTATAAAGAAAAATGGAAATATATTGTAAATTACAATATATTTTTTATTATCTTATAATAAGCATTTATCCCTACCATTGCAGCATTATCCATACTATAGATTTTTTTTATTGGATAGATAAATTTTATATTTTTTCAAATTATCAATTTTTCGATATATTCTTTTAGTCTATCATTTGCACTTACTCATCAGGCAAGCATCACAGTTTTTGTATTATATTTTTCTGTTGCATTTACAAGTTTTGTAGCTAATACTTCTGTAACTGCTTCCTGAAATTCATAAGCTATTTCTTGTTTATCTTCTAAAGTTAATTCTCCAGATTTCTCAATTCTTTTGTCTACTTCTCTTTTTACACTTGATTTCACTCCTGAAAAACTAAAATTTAACTCATCTTTTTGTAGCCAACTACGAGGAAAGAGATTTGAACTAAGTTCTTGCCCCCTTGACAAGGTGAATCCAGCAGTATGCTGGAGAGAAGGTACTCTGGAGTATAAAGGGGGTGTAGGGGGTTTTTCTTTATATTTCTCTGCCAACTCAGAAATAATCGGACCACCGGGATATCAAAGTCACATCATCTTGGCTACTTTATCAAATGCTTCTCCAGCACTATCATCTTGAGTTCATCATACTTTATTGAAATCAAACATATTTTTCATATAATAAATCTCATTGTGTCCACCTGAAACAGTTAGACAAACTAGAGGATAAGTTATATCCTTTTCTTTTCTCTCAATATAATTTGAAAATATATGGGATTCTATATGATTAATCTCAATAAGTGGAATATTTAAACTTATAGAAATAGTCCTTGCTACAGTAATTCAAGTAAGAAGTGATGGCATAAGTCATGGAGTCATAGTCACTGCTATATAATCTATAGAACTAAAACTCTGTTTTGATGTTTTTAAAACATTATCAAGCACCTTAAATATATTATTCGCATGTTCCCTAGCTGCGATTTCAGGCACAACTCATCAAGTCTGTTCATGAATTTTGATTTGTGACGCTGTATCCATAGCAATAAGAACATCATCTTCAAACAATGCAATAGAAGTATCATCACAACTGGTTTCAAAAGCTAGTATTTTCATAAATTAATTCAAATTTAAATATTATCCCCAATTTTACAAAAAATTACAAAAAATACAAAAAAGATTATGAGAAAATAAAAATTTATATAAAATTGTATTTAATACTTATTACTTATTACTCTAAATGATTATTGACTGAAAAAAAATTGCTTTAAAAAAATACGATGACATCAAAAATAAAGTTGAAAAAATCAAAAATAAATTAACTTTACTAGCTATTTTAGTGTGAAATAATCCTTCAAGCTTAAGATATATAAAACAAAAAAGAAAATGGGCAGAATATGTAGGAATAGAATTTATACTTGATCATCTTGATGAAAATATCTCTGAATCAGAATTATTAGAAAAAATAACAATATACAACAACGATAAAAATATAACTTGAATTTTAGTTCAATTACCTCTACCTAATCATATTGATTCAAAAAAAATAATTAACTTAATTAATCCAAATAAAGATGTTGATTGATTCAATGAAAAGAATCAATGAAAAATACTTATCTGAGACGATTCCTGACTTGTTCCTTGTACTCCAGCTTGAGTTATGGATATACTAAACCATTTAAAAATTGATTTACCTTGAAAAATTGTAACAGTTATATGAAAAAGTAATATAGTATGAAAACCACTAACTATGCTTTTGATAAATTCTGGAGCAACTGTTACAAGTTGTAATAGTAAAACAAAAGATCTTTCTCAATTTACAAAAATATCTGATATAGTAATTTGTGCAACTTGAAAACCTGGGATATTGACTTTAGATATGATAAATAATAAAACAATAATTATAGATGTATGATTTACTGTGCTAGATGATAAAATCTATGGTGATGCCAAATTTGATGAAATCAATAATAACTGAAATCTAATAACTCCAGTTCCAGGTTGAGTTTGACCTCTTACTGTAGCAAATTTGATGAATAATATTGTAAAAAGTTATTATTTGAATAAATAATATTTATCTTTAATCTTTAGTCTAATTTTCTTATGTCAAACAGAATTTTATGAATACTTATACTTATATGATTTACTGGTTTTTGATATCTTTTTTATCTTATATTTTTTGTACAATATACTTGAACTTTAGAAATTACATCAAATATAGATAATTATAGTGTTGAACTTTATGCTAAAAAAGTCTACCAAACTTTTAATTATGACTGTAAAGAAAAAAAATGTGTTATTGCAGACTTATCTCCTTTTAATTACGATGTAACTATTACAAGTCCAAGTTATAAAGAAATAAAGCAAGAACTGATTCTTAAATGAAAAAAGACTAATTATATAAAAACTGATTTTGTAAAAGATACAAAATTAACTGAAATTGCTAATGTAAAAGAAACAAATAAAAATACAGAAATAACAAAAGAATCAACTCTAGAAAAAATAGCAACTATAAAAATAAAAAAAGAAACTGATTATACTATAGATTTATGACAATTATGATTTTTTTATTTTAAAACAAACTGAAATAATTTAGAATTATTCAAAAAATGAGAAAATAAAGATGCTAAATTATGAACTTTTCCAAAAGTAGACAAAAAAGATATTCAAATCTTTGAAATTAATGGAAATACAGATAAAATCCTAATCAGTTTAAAAGATAGAAAATATATATATAATTTAAAATTATTAAAAATAGATGAGTTTAAACTTGTTCCAAAAATAAAATATATTAAAGTTGGTAATCTAGAAACAAATTATCTTATAATAACAGATGTATGAACTTATACCTATGATGAACTTAGTAAAGAATTAATATATTTTTATTTATTTAAAGACTTTGTTTATTTAAAAGATGCTTATATATGAATTATCAACAAGGATGAAAAAAGTAAATTTACAAATTTTTCACTAAAAGATAATAAAAAAAATCTAATTATAAAATATAATCCTTCTACAAAAAATAGAGAAATCATTTTAGAAACTGATATTGAAATATCAAAAATTATCCAAGAATGAGAAAATAAAATCTATTTTTATAACAATACCTGAAAAAAATATGAATTAGAGAATTATTAAGAGTTTAGAGTTATCAGTTTTCAGCTGTCAGTATTTTTTTATTAATTATAATTATATTATGTCAGATTTAATCTATTTAGCTTGATTACATAGTTTATGAATCTCTCAAAGAAAACTTTCAATTATCTTTGAAAAAAAAGATAATTATAAAGATTTTTATGAAAAATTAAGTTCTACAAGCTTAAAACCTTTTTGTTCTGAAAAAGAAATGACAATTATATTATCAAAAAAAGATAAATTAAATTTTGATAATATAATTATTTCATTAAAAGAAAGAAATGTAGAACTAATAACAATCAAAGATAATAAATACCCTAAATTATTAAAACAAATTTCAAATCCTCCTTATTTATTATATGTAAGATGAAAAATAGATAATTCTCCGAAAATCGTAATTATATGATCAAGAAATATGACTAGTTATGGAAAAAAAGTTATTGAAAAAATAACTCCATGATTAACTAAATATTTTACAATTGTGAGTTGATGAGCTATGTGATGTGATAGCGAAGGTCATATTCAAACCCTTATAAACAATTGAAAAACTATCGCTGTTATATGAACTTGAATTGATTTAGATTATCCAAGTACAAACAAAAAACTTTTCAATGATATTGTTGAAAAAAACTGATGAATTATATCTATATTTCCTATATGAGAAATCCCAAATAATTATAATTTTCCTATAAGAAATGAAATAGTAGCTTGAATCTCATCAGGGGTAATTGTAATAGAATCAAGTGAAAAATCTTGAACTTTGATAACTGCTAACCTAGCATTAGAACAATGAAAAGATGTCTTTGCAGTACCTTGAGATATATACAAAAGCAATTCTATTTGATGTAATAACCTGATTAAAAATGGAAATGCTAAAATGGTTACTACCACTGAAGATATTCTTGAAGAATATAATATAATTACAAATAATTCCCCTAAAAAAAATAATGTTATTGATTTTTGAAATGATATAGAAAAAATTATCTACGATATACTTTTATTAGAAAGTTTAGACACAGATGAACTAATACAAAAAACTAACTTAAGTTTAAGTAATATTTCAATAAATTTATCAATGCTTGAAATAAAATGAATCCTAAAAAAAGCAATTAATTGAAAATACGAAATAACTTAATTTAAAAATATGTCAAGGGGTATTATTTTAAATTATTGAAAAGAAAACTTATTTATATAAAATATATCCACACAAATTAATTTTATTATTATTATGGAAAATTTAATACTACTTAGAATAGAACTTTTACTTTTTATATCTTCTTTAAGTTATAGTATTTATTATGGCTTTTCTTATATTTATAATATTTTTGATAGAATAAAAAATATAGTTTCTTCTCCTATAAATAAAAATGAAGTTAAAAATGTACAAGTTATAAATATAAATAAAGAAACACATAAAACAAACTTACAAAAAAACAGCTTAAATTCTATAAATTTATCTGAAGAAGAAAAACTTAAAATTATTGAAATATTAAAAAGAATTAAAGTAAATATTGAAAAATGATATTATGATAAAGCTAAAATTCTTATTATTGAATGACTTACAATAGATAAATACAATAAAGAATTAAATATGGAACTAGGATTTATATATGAACAAGAAAACAATTTTAAAAATGCTGAACTTATCTATAAAGATATATGCTTAATTATACAAGATAATACATCTGTTTTAATAAAATTATGATATGTTCTATCTATGCAATGATCTCTTGAAGATGCTGTGGATGTATATGAGAAAGTTCAAGTAAAAAAACAATCTGACAACGAAGTTATAGAAACATTAGCTCATTTAACATATGAAATACAAGATTTTGAAAAAGCTTTAAAATATATTAAATTAGTATTAAAAGAAAAACCAAAAAATCTTGATATGATGAGAAAAAAAGCTTTTGCACTAGAAAGAATATGAAAACTAAAAGATGCAATAAAAACTTATGAAGAAATACTATTTATCAGACCTTATGATGTAAATGCTATTGATAATGTTAAGAGACTAGAACAAAATATAATGAATAAACCCTCTAATTAATATTACTAATATTATACTAAAACCTCTATTTTAAGATAAATGGAGGTTTTTTATGTTCTTTTAAATAAAAAATACATCCACCTTTGAAAATTTGATTTATTTTTGATTTCATCATTTTCAATTTCAACTTGTTTTATTATAGTTTTCTCATAATTTTCGATAAAATCAGGATTTGTAAATTTTTTATATTTTTTTTCATCTGTAAGATACATAACTTTCTCATTTCTACTTTTTTTTCATTGTTCTTGTTTAAGTAATTTATTTTTGTAAGCTAAAGTACTTTTATAATCAATCAATTCTTCAGTGTCAGTTATGCTATTTTTTATATCTTGATTAAGTTTACTTATTTCTTCTATATATGAATTGATTTTATATTCATTATATTTATATGATAAAACTAAATATAACATATAAAATAATATAACTATCATAAATAAAAATATATATTGTTTTTTCATATTTTCCGATTAAAATTATTTTTATATTTAAAACTTTAAATCTATTATAATGAAAAATTTAAAAAATAAATTTATATTTTGAATACTTTTTCTAATACTTCTAATTTTGTGAAAGGAAAGCTATTCTTTTTATTCAATAAGAGATACAAATTCATATATTTCTCTTATTAATTGAGCTGGTTTTTTAGATACACAAGAACTAAAAATAAAAACAAGAGAGAAATTAAAAGTATGAAATACAGTAAAAACTATATGAGAAGAAAGTCTTGCCGTAATAGAATGGTGAGATAATAGCATAACAAGACTATGATGAAATACAGAAATTATTATCAAAGAGAATTATATAACAAGCGATTTATCTAAAATACAAATTTCTCTAAATCTAATTAAATGAAAAACTTGGAACAATTTAGTTTCTTTATTCTGAAAAGAATCATACTTTAAACAATATGTAGATGATGTAGAAGCAGCAACAAGAGGAACTGTATTTGAGATAAATAAAGATAAAGACTATATATATGTAGAAAATCATGAAATAAACCTAAAAAATACAACAACATGAAAAGAAGTCTTACTTTCAAAAGACAAACCAATGTCTTTGAAGACTTTTACATTACTTGATTTACAAGAATTTTTGTTAAATTTAAAAGATAAGACTTGGGAAGAAATAAATAAAAATTTTGATAAAGAATTGTTTTCAAATCTTCAAACATCAATTACAAACAATCTCAAAAAAAATAATCCTATAGATATTATTTTATGAATATTTTCAAAAAAATATGCTGTTTTAAATGCTATAAACTCATTTGATAATATTGATACTGTAAAAACAAAAATTTCAAAATTAAATGAAAAAGATAAAAAATATGTATATGATAAAGTATTTGCTAAGTATCAGACTTTAAATTTCTTATCTCCTGTAGACCCAGATTATGATAAAAAACTATATTATAAAGAAATTTTATTAGATGCTTCATATGATGAAAAAAACACTGAAAGTTTGATAAAAAACTCATTATATGATATAAATGATATGATATCTGCAAATAATTTAGATAAATTAAAAGAATCTATAAATGTACTTGTAAATAATAAAGAAAAAATTAAAAATCTAAATATCGATTTTAACAAATATGTTGATACAAATTCTATTCCAGAATGATTAAAAGATAGCTTAAAAAAGTGATTAGAACCTCTCAAAGAGATTTTAAATATTAACTTAGATTTTGATACTTTTAAAAATCTTGAAGAAAAAGCAAGGGGCAAAGTAAATGAATTTCTGGACAGTAATGTTTGATGATTAATTGATTCAATAAAAAACCAATAAAAACAAAAATATGAATACAAAAATATTTAAAAATAAAAATTTCTTATCAATATTTTTAGCTTTGATTGTTTTTATCATAATTTTTTCTCTAAATTTAGATTTACTAAACAAAAATTTACAAAAATACTTTAATCAAGATTGAAATATTGATAATAGAATTGTTATTATTAAAATTGATGACGATACAGTAAAAGAATTATGAAGATTTCCTTTTGATAGAAAAATCTATACTAATCTAATTAAAAATTTAAATAAAGCTTGAGCAACCACTATATGATTCGATATAATATTTGCAGATAAAACAGATACTCAATCAGATTCTGAATTAATAAACGCAGTAAAAGATGCTTGAAATGTAATACTTTGATGAGGAACTTTAGATAAATCAACTTACTGAATTTTTGAAAGACCTTTAAAAGACTTAGTAGATAGTTCATTATTATTATGAACTTTTGATGTATCTCCTGATAAATTAACAAATACAGTTTTTTCAGCATCCCCTTACAGAAATTTTTCAAACTGATATTATGAATATTTCTGAATATCTTTACTTAGAGCTTATTATTCATATATATTTAATGATAAGACATATTTAACTGATAAAATCAAAGCAGATAATAATTTCATAAATATAAAAAGTAAAATAATTATTCCACTATCCTATAAAAATAACCATGATATTTTAATAAATTTCAGTACTAATTCATTTAAGACTTTTTCTTTTTATGATATCTATAATGATAAACAATTTTCTATACAAGAATCCCTTGAATGAAAAGACTTTCTAAAAGATAAAATAGTTCTAATTGGATCAACATTAAGAGGAATTGATGTATTTAAAACTCCTGTATGAGAAAATTTTTGAGTTTTTGTACATGCTCATTTTTTAAATACAGTATTAACAAAAAACTTTTCAAAATACTTTGATAGAGAATTAGAATTATTACTTATTTTCTTAATAACTATTTTAGCAATATATTTAAATCTTAATAAATGATGAAAATTTTTAATTATTAGCAATATTGCTATTATTTGAATAATTTTTGCATATTTCACAATTTTAAAACATCTTAGACTTGTTTCAAATTTTCCTTTCGAACTTATTTTATCAATTCTACTTTCAGCAGTTTTATCAAACATTACTAAATACTTAATTGAAAATAAAGATAAAAATAAATTAAATACTGCTCTTTCTGAATATGTTTCAAAAGATATTGCAGAAGAAATACTTTCTTGAAATTGAAGTGTAAATCTAGAATGAGAAAAAAAGAGAATTGCAATTTTTTTCTCAGATATAGAATGATTTACAAGTATAAGTGAAAATTTTTCTCCTGAAAAACTTATATCTTTTTTAAAAGATTATCTAACTGAAATGTCCGAAATAATATTTTTAAATAAATGATTTATAAATAAATATGAATGAGATGCTATAATGGCTTTACGGTGAGTTTTTACAAAAGAAGAAAATATATCAAAAAAAGCTTGTGAAACAGCTTTATTACAAAAAAATAAACTAATTGAACTAAACAAAAAATGGGAGAAAAAATGAATTCCAAAGATAAATGTAAGAATTTGAATAAATTCTTGAGAAGCAATAATTTGAAATATATGAGCTATATGAAAAAAACTAGAATTTACAGCTATTTGAGATAATGTAAATCTAGCTTCTAGACTAGAATCAATAAATAAATTTTACTCAACATATATATGTGTAAGTGAAACTACATATATTGAAACAAAAGATATGTTTGAATTTAGATATCTTGATAAGATAAAAGTAAAGTGAAAAAATATCGCTATAAATATATATGAACTCCTAAATTATAAATGATTATTAAATGAAGCTGAACAAAGTCTCTATAGTGATTTTCAAAAATGAATTGTTCTATACTTAAATAGAGAATTTAAAAAAGCTTTAGAAATATTTGATAAATTAATAGAATTCTGAGATAAGCCAAGTTTAGTTTACAAAGAAAGGTGTATCATGTATATAGATAATCCTCCAGATGATTCTTGGGACCAATCATGGACGATGATAGAGAAATAAAATAACAAACAAAAAGAGCCTTATATATTTATATAATATAAGGCTCTTGATTTTTATATAATAATTATTTATTTAATTCTATTACAGCTCTATAATAAATATTTTTTATTAAATTTAATACTTTTTTTTGTTTTATACTTAATATTTTATTATCATATTTTTTAATTAAATCTCCTGTTTTTTTCTCTAATGCCCTAAGTGTTGTTGTTCTACCAGTTTTAAAATACAAACTTATAAAATATTTTTCTATATTCTTATTCATTTTTACTCAATCATTGTAATCAACTTGTATCTGATGTCTTGTTAAAATAGCTTGTTTATAAAGCTTATACATTTCAAGATTTGGTTTTTTAACAGTTATATTATACAAATTAGATGCAGCAAAAGTATCATTCATACCAAATAATATGAATAATAAAAATGAAAGACTGATTATAATTTTTTTCATAATTTAATTAATTAAAAAAGTAATATAAATTCATTATACTACTTTTTTAATTTTTGCAAGTTTTTTTATATTTGTCAATTACTCAAAAAATAAATTACCTTCTTCTTGAGTTAAAGTATCAATAGTTTTATAATTTGTTGGAGCTTCTATTTTAATATCATTTTTATATTCTACTTTTGAATCAGTTGTTAAATTGAACTTTATATATCACATATTTGAGTATACATCAATATATAAATCAAATTTGTTATTCTCTAGATTTCAAATAAATTTTGTATTTAAGTTTCAATTTATATCTCCTGTATTAGTATAATTATTTAAAGTTATAGCATTATTTAATTCAAAGTATTCTTTTCTGTATTTTCAATTAGATTTTACAGAAAAAAATTCTTTATCATTTTCTTTTAAACTTATATTTCAAGTTATTATTTCATTTTTTAAATTATATTTTAAATCAAATACAGTTTTTGTAGGAACATAATTTGATTCTCATGTTTCCCAATCATAATTATATTCTTCGTTCTCTGCTAAAGAATTGATTTGTAAATCAAAACTTGTTAAATCATTTGAAGAATTTAATTCTCATGTTAATTTTCAAACAACTTTTATATCATTATTATCAACAGCTAAACTACCATTAAACTTTCTATTTTCAAGTTTAAAATTTGATTTAAATCATGCTTGTGATGCAATTGTAGTATAATCTATTTTACTAAATTTATTATCACTTGTTAATAACGATTTAAAAGAAACATTTACACTTTCTTTTATTAAGTTTAAAATAAAATCTAGTTTTTGTCAGTTTATATAAATTAATTCTGCATTATTTCATTTATCAATTCAAGCAGTAGTTACAATTTTAAATAATAGTTTTTCTATTTTTTTATCTCAAGAATATATTTTTATATATGAATCTACTCAATATTGCTTTACTTCAAATCACAAATGTTTATCACTTCAGTCAACAATAATATATAAATCTCAACCGATAACTGATTCTTTTAGCATATCATTATATTCTTCATCACTACAAGAATATGATCAATATCAATTTATCTTATAACTTAAATATTTTACAGTATCACAAAAATCTTTTGTAGGAGCAAGTAAATATTTATCTCAATCTTTTTTATATGGTTTCAACATAGGTTTTTGTAAAACTTTATTTGCTTCACCATAGATAGTATTTAAATCAAAATTCTTAATCATATTTAAAACCATTGCTGATTGTTTATCTTCTATTTTTAAATACTCATTATTATCTCACATTGTTTTCATTTTATTTAAAAGACCTGTAATTTTTCAAGAAAAATCTATGCTTTCAAGTCAACTATAATTCAATTTTTGAAGTAATAAATACATATTACCATCTTTATTTATAAAATTAACAAAAGATGAAAATTGAGCTTTTAATTCTTGTCATCACATAACACTAGCATCTACAAGTAAATCAACTTGAGCTTCAAGTTCAGAATCAAAATTTGCACTTTTTGATTTCATATCTTTTACGCTAAGTTCTCATTTTGCACTTCCAAACATAGCTCAACTTCACTCTACATTTAATTTTAAATTTCAAGTTTTCTCTACATTAACTGATTTTTTCAATTCGCTTAATAAAGTATCTATAAAAGATTTACTAGAATCAAGTAAATTTATTTGTAATTTAACTATTTCGTCTTCTACTTTTTTTGTTTCTTCTTGTGATAATGTAGAATTTTCAATCAGTTTAATTATATTAGCTCCTTCTATTTCTTCCAATTCACCAATTCTTTTTTCAACTACTAAACCTATATAATTTAACAATTCATATGTTAACATATCAACTCAAATCACTTGACCTTTTTTTGTTTCAAGTTTACTTTTTATTTTTTCAAGTAATAATAAATCTGATTGTTTACTTATAAACTGATTTATTTTATTTAACTGTAGAATATATTTTGAACCATTTTTAATACTTCTAATCCTTGATTTTGAATCAGAAATCTGAGTTTTGATATCTAAATTTGAGTTACCACCAAAAGATAATTCTGCAAAAGCTAAGTTCGTAGAATTAGTTAAAAATATAACTAAAATTAAAGCACTAAATATTTTTTTTAGCATAAAGTATTTCTTATAAAAATAAACACTTCTAATTATACTAGAAAGTAAACTTATACAAAATAACTTTTTGATTATTTACTTGAAAAGTCTGTATTTTATGTAGTGATTCATTTTCAAAATCATCTTTTAATAGAAAATCAAGTTTTGGTCTATAAGTTTTAAAATCCAAAGTATCAACAACCAAGTAATCAATTTTGTTGTATTTTGCATATTCTATCAAGTTTCCCAAATTATCAGTATATGGAGTAATCCACCTTTGTTTTGTTCAACTATAATAAGTTACAACCGGAAATCTTTCCATAATTCTTAGAGTTGCTAATTTAGAGTTTTGAGTTGTCATTTTTTTTATATATTCTCAAGCAATTTTTTTTACTTCATATTTTGCATCATCTGTTTTTACAGAATTATAATATACATAATTTCAAACTAAATAAATTCCAATTAAAATACTTGCAGTAATAATTTTAGTTATTTTAGATAACTTTATTTCTTGTAATCAATAAACTATAAAAACCAAAAATAAAGGTAAAAATATCAAAAAATACCTATTTAATACAAAAAATAATGTGAAAAATAATGATGCAATAGAAAAAAATGAAAAGAAAATAATTAAAAATTCATATTCTTTCTTAACAAACATTTTATACATTCCAAATACAACTAGAAACAAAGGAATTAATAAAATTGGTAAAAATAAGTAGCTTTTTTGATATAATTTTATAGCATCTCAAATTATTATTTCTGGTAAATTTTTTGTATAAAATTTTATTTGATTTCTAAAAATTCTCGAAATAGTATCTTGAGGATTTGCTAATAAATAATCTTTTAATCATCACCTTTCTTCTCATTTCTCATACTTTAGTCATCCTACAAATCATGATTTAAGATGATGATTATCAATTGTTAATTCTCAAACAGCTTGTTCAAATCATTCATCATCCATTTTTTCACTTCACCTAAGCTCAGCTTGTCTCAAGTTTGAACTTCCTTTATTTGTAAGTCACCAATCTCAAGTTATTGAATGTAAATATAAAATATAAGGAGATACTAATAAAAAGAAAAACACTATAATAAGTATAGATTTTTTAAAAAAATCTATAAAATTACTAACTTTAATTTTCTTGTAATTAATAGAATGAAAAAACAATACAATAAAAATACTTCCCAAATAAATAAAAGCTTCAGCTCTAGTAAAATAAAATAATGTTATAAATAATGATAAATAGAAAAGATTTTTAGTCTTTTTAAGTCATTCTTTTCATGCTTTTATCAAAAACAAAACTAATCCCAAAAATAATGGAATATAAACATTTTCTGATAAAATTGTGATATTGAAACTTAATAAAATAGGTGATAAATAAAATAAAATTATTAAAAATAAATTATATTTTTCTTCTAGATAAAACTTTCCAATTTTATAAAGTAATACAGCTCCAACTCAAAATAAAATTATATTTAAATATAAGGCTATATAATATTCATTCAACCAAAAAGTTACTACATCAGAAATAGCAATCAATAAACTATATAAAAATCCAAACCATCAAGTTCAGAATCAAGCTAAACTCAAATTTTTAAAATGATAACTCATCTGTAAATAAGCAAACGAATCAGCATTTTTAAGTATTTCATTTACCCAAAATAAAAGCTCATGAAATAAGCTTCAGAGCAAAATTATAAGTAAAAGAGGATAATTGTATTTAGAAAAATTTTTACAAGTTTTCATTATTTATTAAATTATTTACTGAATAATTTCAAAATTATATTTTTCATCTTCATTTTCGTTAAATCAAGAAGTAAATCAAGATTGAATTTGCTTTTTAACTTCATTTAAAGAATCTGTAAAATCTCAAGAGTTAGAAGTTATTTAAATTGTTAGGGTTTGCATAATTTTTTAGATTAATTATATATAAAATTACTTAATTTTCTTTTCTTCTTCTAATAAATAATTAGAAATACTATTTTTAAATTTTTCTATAACTTGTTCAATATGTTTTAATTGATTATTTAACATTTCATACATTATTTTATCATTATTTAATTTTTCATTTGTATTTTTTCATGGATTAAGATTAGATATGCTTTTAATTAATGTAAAAGCTTCAATGGAAATATCATATTCAGAAATACTTTCTTTTAGAGATGGAAAATAACATAATGATAAATTAATAATTATTGATTTATTTTCAAAATATTCTTTTAGTTCTAAATAATCTTTATCAATATCTTCAGATTTTTTTAGTTGATATAAAGTTAAATTATGCTTAATTTCATCAATTAATTTTAATAAATCTAAAGCTTTATCTAATTTTTTAAAATAAAACTCTTTTTTAAAATTAGATTCAAACAATTGCTTTTCTCTTGTCTTATCAAGAAAATGTTTAATCCACATTCATATAAGAATTCATAAAAAACCTACTCATCAAATTCATGTAAAAAATAAATTCCAGTCCATAAAATTTAAATTATCTTATAAATATTTCTTCAAAACTTCTTTTTTATTCTCAGTAATTTCTTTCAATTCGCTTTCTAAAATCTCAATTTCTTTCTCAATTTTTTAAAAATATTAATTTTTGAGAAAAAATAAATTAGATAAATCAAGTCAACGTAAAAACTCTATTGCACTATTTTTTTCATATTTTCTTGTCCTAAATCAAAAATTTCAATTTCATTCTATACTTCAATTTGATAAAATAAAATATGGTTTTCAATTTAAATCTAATAAAGGAACAATGTGTCAATAAAGTTTTTTATTGTTTACATATTCTTCATACAAAAAAGTCACAAATCAATCTTTTTTTAGTTTTTCTAGCCTGTATTTGCTTTTTTCTATTATAATCATAATTATAAAAAAATAGTTTTATTCTCAATTCCAAATTTTTTGAACTATATTCTTAATTTTATCTTCAAAAATTTTTATAAGCTCTTTATTTGCATTCACTAAAGTTTGTTCTTTTTCAAGTTCTTCAACAATTTTTTCTTGTTCTTCAAGTGAAGGAAGAGGAATTTTAACCTCCTTTATTTCTCATAAATGAAGGTTTGGAACTCATATTCATTTAAATCTTCATTTAAATTTATTAAGAGTATTTTCTGTATTAATTATTTTACTAAGGTATTTTGGAGTGATTAAATTTTTTATAGGTCTTAATAATGCAATACTTACATAAATACTGAAATCTATATCTTTATCAACCAAAGCTGAAATTCAAGAATTAACTCAGTTCTTTGATAATAAAACGTCATCAACTTGAGGTTTTACTGATTTTATATATTTATTATGATCCTCTAAAGAAACAAACTTCGTATTTTGCCAATCAATTTTTTGACTTATAACATCTTTTGAAGATAAAAATATAATTCAACTATCAGTGTAATTTGGAGTTTGGTGAGTTCAATCTGTAATTATTTCACAAACTTCTCAAATTTCTACAAAATCCCATTCTTCTTTTATTTCAATTTCTGGTTTGCAAGTTTCTATTACTTGCTTAGCTCAATTTATTATCTTTTCATATCATTCTATTTGTTTTACTATTTCTTCTTGATATTCAATAGATGAAATAGGAATTTGAATATTATTTAAATATTCTTTTGAAATATTCTTTATTCAAGCTCATTTAAATCATGCCTCTAAAATATCTAGATTATATTTTAAAAGAAAATAAAGATATTTATTTATAATTTTTCAAGGTATAGCTTGAATTATATAATTATGTGAATTAGCTGAAAATTCCTTTGAAATATTTATACTTGCTTTTCATCAATCTCAAATAATCAAACATTCTTTTTCATAATCAAATTCATCAACCCATTTACTTTGTATTTCACTTGATGTAAAAAACGGATATTTTCAAATTTCTTTTCATTCACTAGCTTGCTTTTTTGATTTAGGTAAATATTCAACTAAATCAATAAAAGACTCATAATTTATATTTTTATTGATTTCTTTTTGTATTTTATATCTGTTTACTACCAAACTTAAATCAAATCATTTTAACTTTTCAGATATTTTTTTAGTTTGTTTTTTTATATTTTCTGTTTTTTCTAGGAATTCTTTTATTTTTATTTCTTTTTGTTCTTTTTCCACTTTATTATCTATTTGTTTTAATTGTTTTTTCATTATATCAAGCTTTTTTATAGATTCCTTTGTGTCTAATTCTAGCTTTGATTTTTCTAATTCTAATTCATTTAATTTAGTTTTATCATAAATCTGACTACTATTTACGATCCAAATTTGTCAATTATTAATTAACTTTTGCTTATTTTCAAAATAATCAATTAAATCTGAATTTTTTAATTCTTTTCTGTTTGCATCAAGACTAAAGCCATCATTTTTTATGTCAATAAATTCTATATTATAATCTTGTATTTGAGATTCATTCTTCCAAAAAATAATGTCTGTTTTTACTCAAGCATAAGGTAAAAATACTCATTGTGGCAAAGAAATAACTTTTAATAGTTTTCCTTTATTTACAAGTGTTTTTCTAATTTCAACAAAATTTTTATCTGCTTTAAATAAAACTCCTTCGGGAACCAGAAAAATAGAATATCAGCCAATTTTAACATCTTTTAAAAATCAATCTACAAACTCCCATTCTCTATTATTTCAAAATGGAGGATTTCAAATACTTACATCATATTCATTTTTCCATCCATCTTTAAAATCTATAAAATCTCATTGATTTATATTTGAGTGTCAATCTCAAGTTAAAATCATATTCATTTTAGCTATTTCACTACTTCTAAGATTTAACTCATTTCCATATACAGATTTTTCTTTAAGTTTTTTTGTATTTTCTGGGGTATCTTTTTTTGTATTTTTTAATTCATTTTTAAGATGTTTAAATATTTCTATCAAAAAACCACCTGTTCAACAAGTGGGATCAAAATATGTTTTCCCAAATAATTGTTCTCTATTATAAATAAATGCTTCGTCTAAAAGCATAACCATAAATCTAACTAAATGCCTTGGAGTAAAATATTCCCCCATATCAGAGCTAGTATTTCAATAATTTATAAAATATTCAAAAGCTTCTCATTTTATATCAAGGTCATAATTTGATAAATTTAATTTATTTGCTATATCAAAAAGTCAAGTTAAAATATTCTTATTTTTATATTGTTCCATATCAAAATGAAACTCTTTATTATATACTTTATTAACTGCATCAAAAACATTTATAATATTTATCTCCGTTATATTAAATTTTATATTATTTAACTGATTTAATAAATCTTTTTTTGGATCTCCTTCTTCTATATTTTCAAGTAAATCACTATTTTCTTTTATGAGTTTCAAAAAAAGTATAGCCATTGTAATATGTAATCTTTGATCTTTTCATAAACCTTTGTCTCTAAGAAAATTATTTATTAAATCAAAAGTCTTTTTAAGCTCTTGTTTATCAGTGCTTAATAATTTAACCTCTTCTTCTTTTTGAGGATGTGTATATTTTTTAATTAAATCTATTTTAATATCTTCTATTATATCAATATTTGTTATATCTTTCACCCAAACTATTTCTTTATCTTTTATTTCATATTCATCAACATGAAAAGTGGACATATTTGTCCTAATTAAAAGTATCTTATTTGATAATAAATTTAGATTTTTCAATTGTTCTAAATATTTTAATCCTTGATTTTTAGCTCAATGTAGGTCTTTAAAATCTTTTTTATTTTCAAAAATTATGCAATATTTGTCAAACTTATCTTTAATTGCTAAATCTGGTCTATCTTTTCATGAAATAGTAAAATTTGTATCAAAATTCTTGTGTCAAAGTCAGATATTCGTCAAATAAGCTATTATATTTTTATCAACTTTATTAGCTTCTGTACTTAAATTTATTAATGATTTATTATTTTTTTTCATTTTTTATTAATTTAATATTATATATACAATATATACAAGAAATACGAAAAAGAAAATTATATTTTTATTTTTCACTTTACTTAATATTTTTTTTATTAATCATTAATTTTTATACTTTTGGCAATATATGCCCCATAGATCATAAAAAGTGGGTAAACTGTTCCAGCATCTTCAAATGCATGACAAAACAAAGCCATAAAACAGATACTTACAAAAGAAGAAAAAATACCAATACTAAAATAGTCTTTTTTATTTTTAACTATTTTAAATAAAGTAAATCCTATTATTAAAAATAAACTTATAAATATAGAAAATCAAATAATTCATTGTTCAAGCAAGATTTGTACATACCAATTTTCAGGTAAAAACACTGCAACTGCTGAAGTACTTTGAGCTAGTATTTGCCAATTTCATAATGATTCTATACTTCTTCATATCTGACTTGCTGGTCAAGCTATTCATAATCCATATCAAATTGGATTGTACATAACCATTTCTAATGATCTTATAAGATTTTCAAGTCTATTAAGTATCGCATCAGGGTGTAAAAATAAATCTCTTTTTGCTATAACAAGTGCAATCAAAACTAAAAGCAAAAATCAATAAATATAATACATTTGTCACTTTTTCAAAGATTTTTTAAATATAAATTTAGCACTTAGATAAGCAAAAATACTACCTCAAAAAATAAGTCATAAAATAGAAGTCTTGCTATAAGAAAAAAATATAGAAGGTAAGACAAAAAGTGATGGAATAACAATATATGCAATTTTAGTATAATTATTTTTTATATTTTCTTTTAAAATTAATCCTATATATATAATATAAAAAACTACTAAAAATATAGAAAAAGTAATTGGCCCACCAAAAGTTCATTGAAATCTATGTTGCCCATTTACATTTTGAGCAAAGCTTATACAAGAGTTTGCATTGTAAGTAGATACTTTATTTGAATATCAAAAAATCTCACTAACAGAAGATATATCTCCGGATAAATACCATGGCAAAAAAATCACTAAAGATGTAAATCATGCAATTAAAATAGTATAAAGCATTAATTTAAAATTATCCTTAATAAAATTAAGGTAAATTCAAATTATCAAACAAAACAAGAAAAAAACATCATATTTAAATCATAAAAAATTTGAAACTTTGAATTCTAGATATGGAAAACCAATGAAAACTAAAGAACTTATTATAAATGTTATTGTAACTCAAACTAAATAATTTCATTTTAATAATTCACTTATTTTTTTCTTTTTAATGTGTAGATCAATAAAAGTCATAAGAAGTAATATAATGACAAGTCCCTCTTTCCAAAATCTAAGTAAATTTGTATCTATTCAAAATTTACATTTTAAAGTTGTAATTAAAAGAGCATGAAAAGGCAATAAAAAAAGAAAGAAAACAAAAAATATTTTTAGAAAATTATTGTAAGATTTCATTATACAATCTATTATTCAAGTAAAATAATAAATTATATTTTATAAAATTTGTGAAGTTTGTAAAGTTTTAGTTTATATAACATTAACCATATTAAAAAATGGTAACATTATAGCCATAATTAAAGTCCCTATTATAGCTCATACAACAACTATGACAATTGGTTCTATTGCAGTTGATAAATTTTTTACTACAATATCTATTTCTTTATTATACTTATCTGAGATTTTTAACAATAAATCAGGTAATTTTCATGTTTGTTCTCATATTTTTACTATTGATGCTAATTCAATCGGAAATATATTATTTTTAATACTTGTTTTTATATTATCTATTCCTAGCATTTTAGAAAAATCTTCTCAAGAAGAAATTCATACAGTTATCTTATCTATTTCTTTTTTATAATAATCATTATCAACTACTCAAGAACTTATTTCAAGAGATTTATTTATAATTACACCGTTTTTTAATAAAGTTCAAAGAGATGATGTAAACATTGCCAAAATCTTTTTTCTCATCAACTTTCAAAATATAGGCATATTTAAAACATACTTATCAAAATATATTTTTGTTTTTTTGTTTGTTTTAAATATATAAAAACACCAAATAATTCAGACTATAGAAATACATATATAAAATATATTTGCTTGTAAAAAATCTGACAAATCTATTACAAATTTTGTTAATTTTGGAAGATTAACTTTTGCATCTTTATACATATCTGTTATCTTAGGAATAACATATAGAATAAAAATAGTAATCATAATAACGGATAATCCAACTATTATCATAGGATAAACAAATGCTCCTATAATTTTTGACTTAATTTCTTTTGTTTTTTCTTCTTTAACTCTAATAATTTCAATGGAATCTCCTACTTTTCAAGTTAATTCTCACATTTCAATTATAGATAGATCAAAAATCTTAAAAATGTTTGGAAATTTTGAAAAACTTTCTTTCAAAGATAATCATTTATTGATATCATCTAAAATAGTTTCTATAATACTTTTTAAATTCTTATTTTGAGTTTGATAAGAAATAATTTTAAATGAGTTTGTTATAGGAATTCAAGAAACAAGTAAAGTCCCTAACTGATCAAGAAACTCTATCTTTTCTCTTGTTCTCATTTTTTTACCTCACATCTTTAAATCCTTTATAATTTTTATGATTTTATTTTTTATCTTTGAAAAATCCATTATATGTAATTATTATCTACTAATTGCTTTATATATTTTATCATTTTATTTGTAATTTTACAAAAATTAATATAATAAAAGTGAAAAAACAATAAAGGAATAAGTAATAAAGTAATTTTTATTCTTAATGTACCCTTTATGCTTTACTTTTACCCTTTATACTAAATATCTATGTTTAAACTTTTCTGAGTAACATGATGAGATGAAGAAAATGAAGATATAGAAACTCTTGATAAAGAAATAATTGAAAATGACGAAAATGTATGACAAATATCACTAGATATAATTGAAAAAAAATACTCTATAATTATTATAGCCCCTATCGCTTGAGTTAAATTAGAAAATATTGATTTATCTGTAAACAAAAATGTTTTAGTTATTTCATGAAATAGGGAAAAACCAATGAATTATTATGAGTGAAATATAATTAGAAATAGTGAATGTTTTTGGTGAGATTTTAATAGAAATATTATTCTACCAGAAAATATGGATTTTGATAATATAAAAGCTATTATGGAAGACAGTTTACTTATTATAAATATTCCAAAAATTAATCTAGATTCTAAAACAATTAAAATAAATAAAATTGAATGATAAAAAAATAATTAATTATTAATTAACACAAATGTTCAGAAAAAAAGTTAATAAATCTATAACTAATGTTGATAAGATAGTAACTTGATTGATTATTTGATGAGCTTTAGCTTCAATCTTTTGAGCAAGCAAGACATCTCTTTGAAGAAAATGATATAACATTTTTAAAAGATTTTTTTGATTTTCTTATCACCTATTTTGAAAAAGTGTAGTAAAAGTAATAATTTTATTTAAAAGAAAAAAATAATATTAAAACTTATGAAAAAAAAATATATATATTTTTTTGTAGCTTTGTTTCTATTATATGCTCCAATTACAAATGGAGTCTGTAATTATCAACGTGAAATAGATGAATGTGTTGAAGCTAATAAAAATTCATGAGCAAAAAATATAGACGATTATGTCTGTGTTGATACTAATCCTAAAAATGTTGAAAAAATAGCTTATCAAATCATTTTTGATTTAAAATTCAAAGAGATAGATGGTGAGGTAGAAAATTTTTTAAAAACTTTAGAAGACAATATTCAGTACTATTATTGACCAAACAAAAGTGAAAGTTTTTTAGATGGTATAAATTACATAAATGAAGTTTTTTCTCATAAATGATTATTATGGGTCAAATATAATAATTACTGTATTCCTGGAGATGAAAATTCTATAGTAAAGAGTTATATGGCATGTATTCCTGGAGATGAAAATTCTAAAGAAGCTCAAATACAAGAAGCTAGTAATTATTTTTGACAATCTAAATGTGAACAACTTGTTAGTTATAAATTATATGTTTATAAAAAAGTAGCTTACAATTTATTGCAAGTAAATAAGCTTGATTTTCTTAAAGAATTTAGAATTAAACAAGCAAAATCTACAAGAGAAAAATATGATAATGTAATCTGAAATATGTATGTAAATCTAGATAATATTATGAGAATAAATAAACAACGGGATAAAGTAACAAAACAATGCCAAACTATTTCAACTAATTAATACAAAAACACCCTTAAAATACCAAAAAATAAACTTGCTATTTATTATTTTTTGTTATAATTATGAATATATTTATTTTTTAATTTTTATATAATGTCTTTACTTAATAGTTGCGAAACAGAGAAAAAAACGAATTCTCTACTTTATATAGTAATAATAGCATTATTAGCTGTAATTGCTATTATGGCCTTCTTTGTATGAAAAAATATATGAGATAATAAATGATGAGAAACTAAAGATACTAAAACAACTGAAAGTGGTTCTACAAAGAATAATTCAGATCCTATAACAGTAACAATTATAGATGATAAGAGATGTACTAATTGTATGACTCAAGAAATAATATCTCAACTGAAATTAGTTCCATTTTTAACTAGCTCTAAATTTATAGAAAAAGATTTTAGTGATGAATGAGTTTCAGACTATATTAAAAATAGTGGTATAACAAAATTACCTGCAATAATTCTATCATCAAATAAAATAAATGATGACTGACAAATGCAACCATATCTAAAAGAATTAAAAGACAAACAGTATTCATTAGAGGTATGAGCTACTTTTGATCCTTTTGCTAAGAGATCAGACAAATGATTTATGACTTTAGATAAAGAAACTTTAAATACAATTAAATCTAATACATATCTAAAATGAAACAAAGATGCCAAAATTTCTTGGATTGAATACAGTGATTTAGAATGTCCTTTCTGTGCTAAATTACATAATTCAGATGTACCTTCAAGTCTAGAAAAAACATATTGAGATAAAATAAATAAGTACTTTAATAGTTTTCCTTTAGAATTCCATAAAAATGCGATGCCAGCTGCTAGAATTATAGAATGTGTTTGAGAACAAAAATGAGCAGATGCTTATTATAAACTAATTGAAAATGCATTTAAAAATGAAAAATCAGACCAAGATTACCTTATTGCTGAAGCTGTTAAATTATGAGTTAACAAAACAAGTTTAGAAAAATGTGTAACTGATTGAAAATTTGATACAAAAATAACTGACCAACAAAAAACTTGAGCAGCAACTTTTGGGATTTCTTGAACTCCTGCAAATATTCTTATAAATAATGATACTGGAGAATATGATGTTCTATCATGAGCTCTTCCATTTTCAGCATTTAAAGAAACAATTGATAAATTACTTAAATAATTTAGTTAAAAAAACATCCAAATATAATTTGGATGTTTTTTTTGAAATAATCCTATAATAAACAATTTATGAGTGATTTTATAAAAAAATGGCATTCAATTATTAAAGAAAAAAATAGTAATATATGTGCCTGACTTGATCCGTCCCTTTATGAAATGTGAAGATGAGAAAAATGATTACCTAAATGAGTAGGAAAATTAGAATGGAGTCTAAAATATATTGAAGCTGTAGCTCCATATGTATCAGCAATAAAACCAAATGCAGGTTCTTGGTGATGAGCCTGAGAAAGAGCTTTATTAAAAGAAATAGTAAATAAAATACATGAAATGTGATTACTTGCAATTGTTGATGCAAAAATTGCAGATTTATGATTTACAAATGATTCTTGGATCTATGATTATAAAAATCTATGATTTGATGCTGTTACAGTAGCACCTTATGCTGGTAATATTGAAAGTGTTGTTAAATTTTGAAAAGATAGAGATATTGCAATTATAAGTATGTGACTTATGAGTAACCCCGAGTATAAGACTGAAATGAATTTTGTATCAACAGTTTGATATGCTACAAATAGTGGCCAAATACCTGCTGGTACAACTCTATGGGAATCTAGAGTTATTCGTTCAATTGACGCATGAGTTGATTGACTTGTAGTTTGAGGTACCTATACTAAAAATGATAAAGAATTTATGAAATTTATAGAAATGACAAATAACTTAAATATAGTTTATCTGATTCCATGAATATGAGCTCAATGATGACAAATAAAAGATTTTTTGGCAAGTGGTATAAATCCTAAAAAGTGTATTATAAATTCAGGTAGAGATATAATGTTTCCAAATTGAAGTAATTCTACAAATAGTGAGCAAGCTCTAGCAGCTAAAAAATTAAGGGATGCTTTTAATAATTAATATATTAATAATTTATGGAAATTATTAACCTAAAACAAAAATATATTCAAACTCTTTATAAAGAAAAAGCTTTTATAGTAAAAGAAAAACCTTTTACTCTTCATCATGGTTGAACTAGTCATATTTTTCTTAATCATTCAATATTTTTATCAAAAATAGAAAATTTATCATTACTTATAAAATTATATGAAAGTTTAATTCCTAAAAATTTACATACATATCAATTAGCTTCAGTTGATTCAGTTATGAGTCCTGTTATTACTGGTATACTTGCTATTGAATTAAAGAAAGATATACTTATAATAAAAGAGAAAAAACTTGACCATGGTTTAGAAAATATAATATATGGAAATATTAATGGTGAAGTTATATTAATTGATGATGTAAGTTCAACAGGAACCATACTTGTTAATGCTGCTATTGAACTAAGAAAAAATGGTGCAATTGTAAGATATGCATTACTTTCAGCATGTAGAGATAATACAGCATTAGACAATCTAAAAAAGGCGAATATTAAACCTCTTTATATTGCTACTTATGAAGAGATAATAAATGAATTATGGGATAGCTTAACTTGAGAAGAAAAAAATATAATTAAAACAGAAACAAAAAATAAAAATTATTTATGGCAATTACCTTCTAACTAATAATATATGAATAATGAAATAAATTGGTGAGATAAATTAAAAGAAATGTGAATCTTATGGCAACATAATGGAGATTGTAGTAAACCTCATGCACTACTAACTTCTGGTAAGCATTCTGATGCATTCAATAATGGTAGTAAATTAGTTGAAAGTCCAGTTATGCTTTCACTAGTTGTAAGTTGGATGATAGAAAACTTAGAATTATTAATTAAAGAAGAAAAACCTATTTGGATTGTTGGTCCAGCATTTTGAGCTATTACTATCTGACATGAATTAGCTAGACAATTAAATACTAAATTTGCTTTTACTGAACCAGTTCAAACTCCAGAAGGAAAAATGCAAGTATTAAAAAGGTTTGATATAAAAGCATGAGATACTGTATTAGTAGTTGAAGATGCAATTACAACTTGATGATCAATTACAAAAACAATAAATGTATTAGAAGAAATTTGAGCGAACGTTTTGCCTTATGTTGCAACGATTGTAAATTGGTCATGAAGTGAAAAATTGTGAAATAGACAAATTAGTTCACTTTTTTATTGAAAGATGAATATATGGGAAAAAGATAATTGTGAGCTATGTAAATGTGGATCAGAAGCAATGAGACCTAAAGCTAATCGGGATAAATTTACTAGTAAAAAATAACCTTTATTTTAATTATTTTTATATGAAATTAGAAATTGAATCTCCTCTTGATATGCACTTGCATTTAAGAGATGAAAAAATGTTAAAGTGTGTTGCTCCATTAAGTGCTAAATATTTTTCTTGAGCTTTAATTATGCCAAATCTAATTCCACCAATAAAAACGTTAAAAGATGTGAAGTCATATAAAAAAAGAATTAAAAAAGCCATAGACAAAGAAATATTTACTCCCTATATGACTATTTTTTTTCATGAAGAATTAAATTATGAAATACTAAAAGAACTAAAACCCAAAATCATAGCAATCAAAATGTACCCAGATTGAGTAACTACAAATTCAGAGTGATGAGTAAAAATAATAGATTTAAAAAAGATATGACATATATTTGAATCAATGGAAAAACTTAAGATTCCACTTTGTATTCATTGAGAGACAAATGATTTTGTAATGGATAGAGAAAAGAATTTTATACCAATCTATGAAATGCTAGCTAAAACCTATAAAAATCTTAAAATTATAATGGAACATATCACAACAAAAGAATCAGCCATTTTTGTTGAAAAATTTGAGAATGTATTTGCTACTATTACACTTCACCACTTATATATTACACTAGACGATATTGCTTGATGAATGTTACAACCACACTTATTTTGCAAACCTATTGCTAAAAGACCTGAAGACAAAGAAGCATTACTTAATCTTGCATTAAGTTGAAATAAAAAAGTAATGTTTTGATCAGATTCAGCACCTCATCCAATCCACAAAAAGGAAACAAAGTATTGTTCAGCAGGTATTTTCACAGCCCCTATTGTACTTCAGTGTCTTGCAGAACTATTTGAACAAAATTGAAAATTAAAAAATCTTGAACATTTTATATCAAAAAATGCTCAAAATATATATTGAATTAAACCAAAAAAGAAAATAATAATTCTAGAAAAAAAAGATTTTGTTATTCCAGAATTATACTGAGATATTGTACCATTTAAACACTGAAAAACTATTTCCTGGTCTATTAGAGGATAATTTGTATTATTTAATAATTAAAAATATGACTAACAATTTAAACAAAAGGTATGATGTTACAAAAACATTTGAATACAATAAAGAACATGGCCCTTTTGAAAAAGTCTATGATAAAAACGACGAAATAAAAAAAATATTAGGTGATTATTGAATTGAAACAGATTTCTTTTGATTTAAAACAAATCTCCCGATATGAGTTGCTGCTTGACCTCTATATAATGAAAAATATATGAAAGCAGCATCAAAAGATGGATTTGAGGTTATAACATGGAAGACATTCAGAACCCTTCATAGATTAGCACATGCTTCAAGTGGAAAATACATGTGACATAATATAGTATTTATCCCAACTAAACAAATTGAAGAAAAATCTATATGAACAAAAACAATTTGAAGTTTAGAATATAAATGAAAAGTAGAAAATATCTCAATTACAAATTCTTTTGGGATGCCAAGTGATACAATTCCTGAATGGATTAATTCAATAATGAGTCTTGAAAAATATGCAAAAGAAAATAATAAACAAGTAATTACAAGTGTAGTTTGAACCCCAAAAGAAAACTGAACTATTTATGATTTAGCACAAGACTATGCATTTCTAGCTCGTAGTGCTGAATTTAGATGATCAAAAATTATAGAATTAAATTTCTCATGTCCAAATGTACAATGATGAGAATGATCTATTTATAAAGATATAGAAAATTCATTAATTATAGCAAAAAATACAAGAAAGTTTTTACACAATAGTGATACAAAATTACTAATAAAAATGTGATTCTCAAATAGAGATTATTACAAAGAATTTTTAGAAAATATTGCTTCATACATAGATGGAATAGTTGCAATAAATACTATTCCTATGCAAATAATTGATAAGGATAATAAACAAGCATTAGCATGATGAATAATAAGTTGAACCTGCTGAAGAGCAATTTTAGATTTATGAGTAAAAGCAGTTTATGATTTAAGAAATGCTAGAGATGAATTGTTAGATATTGCCAAACATGTCAAAATAATTGGTTGTGGGTGAGTTATGGATGCTGAATGATTTATGAGACATATTGATGCATGAGCAGAATTTGTAATGTGTGCTACAGCTGCACTTTTTAATCCAGAATTACCATTACAGATAGCAAAATATTTAAATAAAAACAAAATAAAAAGAAAAATTTAATTTTTTACCTTTTACTCTTAGTTTTTATTTTTATATATACATTCCATCTAAAGAAAAATGATAAAAACCCCTCTTGAGTGATATATTATGTTTATGAAGCATTAGACTTAGCTTTGATATTGCTATACAAAAACTAGGTTAATGAATAATTAAAATATCACAAAAAATTAAAAAAAGCATTTTCAAATTAAGATAATATCTTAACTTGAAAATGCTTTTTTTAATGGTGGGTAATATTGGATTCGAACCAATGACCCTCTGCTTGTAAGGCAGATGCTCTCACCAACTGAGCTAATCACCCATATTAATTAACAAATTCTAAATTTTTATGGTACCCGAAGCAGGGCTCGAACCTACGACCTTCGCCTTAGAAGGGCGCCGCTCTTCCAACTGAGCTATTCGGGCATAATATATATAAGACAAAAGCTGAAAGACTAAAGCAAAAAGTATTCTCCACCTTCTTTCTTTAAGCTTTCAGCTTTTATTATTTATTATATTTTGACTTAATATTAAGATCTTGGCAGCTACCTACTCTCCCACATTTTCGAAATGCAGTACCATTAGCACGAATCAGCTTAACTTCTGTGTTCGGAATGGGAACAGGTGTACCCTAATCGTTATAACCACCAAGATCTTAACATCAAGTATTTAAAGAACACACTTAATTCGTTCCATAAAATCTGAACATTTATAGTTAGTCAAAGAAAATTTATTAGATAAATAAATAATCGTAAAGATAGTGTTAAAATCCATTCGTCCTATTAGTATTGCTCGGCTAAAAATATCACTATTCTTACACCTACAACCTATCAACCTTGTAGTCTCCAAGGGGACTTATTACCGTAAAGGTAGAGGAATCTAATCTTAGAGTTGGTTTCCCACTTAGATGCTTTCAGTGGTTATCCTTTCCGAACTTAGCTACTCGGCGATGCTATTGTACATAACAACCGATACACCAGAGGTTCGTCCACTCCGGTCCTCTCGTACTAGGAGCAGATCTCTTCAAATTCCTATTCGTCCACAACAGATAGGGGCCAAACTGTCTCACGACGTTCTGAACCCAGCTCGCGTGCCGCTTTAAATGGCGAACAGCCATACCCTTGGGAGCTTCTCCACCCCCAGGATGCGACGAGCCGACATCGAGGTGCCAAACCGCGTCGTCGATGTGAACTCTTGGACGCGATCAGCCTGTTATCCCTAGAGTAACTTTTATCCGTTGAGCGACACCACTTCCATTCGTAGGTGCCGGATCACTTTCGCCCACTTTCGTGTCTGATCGACTTGTAGGTCTCTCAGTCAGGCTGACTTATGCGAATACACTATCATATCGATTTCCATCCGATACTAGTCAACCATTGCGCGCCTCCGTTACATTTTAGGAGGCAACCGCCCCAGTTAAACTACCCACCAAACACTGTCCTTCAATTTTGAAGTTAGAATCACATTTTAAAAAGGGTGGTATCTCAAGGACGACTCCATAAAAACTAGCGTTTCTATCTCATTGTCTCCCACCTATCCTGCACATTTTAAAACATGACCCAATGTCAAGTTATAGTAAAGCTTCATAGGGTCTTTCCGTCTAGCTGTGGATAATCGGCATTTTTACCGATATTGCAATTTCACCGTGATTATGCTTGAGACAGTGCTCAGACCGTTATGCCATTCGTGCGGGTCGGAACTTACCCGACAAGGAATTTCGCTACCTTAGGACCGTTATAGTTACGGCCGCCGTTCACCAGGGCTTAGGTTCAGAGCTTGCACTCATCCCCGTAACCTTCTGGCACTGGGCAGGCATCACCCCCTATACATCCTCTTGCGAGTTTGCAGAGAGCTGTGTTTTTGGTAAACAGTCGCCTGAGCTCTTTAGCTGCGGCCTAATTCCTAAATTAGAAATTAGGCAGGTCTTATCCCGAAGTTACGACCGCTGTTTTGCCGAGTTCCTTAAGCATAATTATCACGTTCACCTTAGTGTTCTCCACTAGTCTACGAGTGTTCGATTACGGTACGGTTACTTATACCTTGGCTCATAGAGGCTTTTCTCGATACCAGAATGTATTAGAAGCTATCTTGCTTATTTTATTGCTAAAACAAGCTTGATTTAACTAAGCTCAATCTTAAAGAAACACGGATTTGCCTATGTCTCAAATTTTGCTTTCGTAACACGAATACATTATGTGTCTCCTACATCCCGATATGTCCCCCCTTAGAAAAATATAAGTAGTCCAGGAATATTAACCTGGTATCCATCAGCTTTTCTTTTCAGATACACCTTAGGACCGACTAACCCTACCACGACTGACGTTGGATAGGAAACCTTAGACATCCGGCGGTGAGAGTTTTCATCTCACTTACGTTACTCATACCAACATTTTCACTTCTGATATCTCCAGCAAAGGTCACCCTTCACCTTCAGCGACATACAGAACGCTCCGCTACCAATTAAATAAATTTAATTCTACATCTTCGGTTAATAACTTAGCCCCGTTGTATTTTCGGCGCAATGTCGCTAGACCAGTGAGCTATTACGCACTCTTTTAAGGAATGGCTGCTTCTAAGCCAACCTCCTGGTTGTCTCAGCAACTTCACATCCTTTACCACTTAGTTATTAATTAGGGACCTTAGATAGTAGTCTGGGCTGTTTCCCTTTTGACGATAGCGCTTATCCGCAACCGTCTGACTCCCAAAATAGTTTATACAGTATTCGAAGTTTATTAGAGTTTACTAAGTCTCGCGACCCGCTAGCTCTATCAGAGCTCTACCCCTGTATAATAGTTGTTTGAGGCTATACCTAAATATATTTCGCGGAGAACCAGCTATATCTCAGTTCGATTAGCTTTTCACTCCTTCCCACAAGTCATCCAATGGACTTGCAGCTCCAAATGGTTCGGTCCTCCATCTAGTTTTACCCAGACTTCAACCTGCTCATGGGAAGCTCACATGAGTTTCGGGTTTAGTATATATGACTTACGCCCTATTCAGGCTCGCTTTCACTTCGGCTCCGGATAAAACTTCCTTAACCTTGCCATACACACTAACTCGTTGGTCCGTTCTACAAAAAGTACGTGGTCACCTTGCGGCTCCCACTCTTTGAAAGCATAAAGTTTCAGGTTCTATTTCACTCCCCTCCCGGGGTTCTTTTCACCTTTCCCTCATGGTACTAGTTCACTATCGATCTCGAATGCTATTTAGTCTTGGAGGATGGGCCCCCCAGATTCAGTCCAGATTACACGTGTCTGAACCTACTCAGGAAATAGTATATACAAAATACAAATGTTTTAATTTACGGGACTTTAACCCTCTATGGTCAGACTTCTCATTCTGTTCTCTTAACAATCATATGCTATATTAGGGTTATTAGCCTCCCCTTATATTATTCCTACAACCCCGCAGTACCAAAAGCTACCTATAAAGTATCTGCGGTTTAGACTATTCCCGTTTCGCTCGTCACTACTCAGGGAATCTCAATTGATTTCTTTTCCATTGCTACTTAGATATTTCAGTTCACAATGTCTCCGTCTGTACTACAGACAATAAGGATTACCCTTATTAGGTTCCCCCATTCAGAAATCCTGGAATGATAACGCTCCTTATCAGCTCTTCCAGGCTTATCGCAGATTAGTACGTCTTTCATCGGACATTCGAGTCAAGGCATCCACTTTATGCTATATTTCAATTTTAACACTACCTAAAACTATTAATTATTCATTAATATTTTAGATTCTTTAACTAACTATAATTATTCAGATTTTAAAGAACAAAATAAGTAAAATATTAGAAGAAAGTTTTTTTCGAAATCATTTTGGAAAATTATAAGGAGATAGTCCATCCGCAGGTTCTCCTACGGATACCTTGTTACGACTTTAGCCCAGTTAGCAGTCCTACCATGAGCCCCCATATTACTTGAGGGATTTCCGATATTACTACCTTCCATGCCATGACGGGCGGTGAGTACAAGACCCAGGAACATATTCACCGTGACATATCTGATTCACGATTACTAGCAATTCCAACTTCATGAGGGCGAGTTTCAGCCCTCAATCCGGACTGAGATTCGCTTTAAAGATTAGCTCCATGTTACCATATTGCTACTCATTGTACG
>DHWA01000037.1 GCA_002412935.1 Patescibacteria group bacterium UBA5194
TAGATGTCTCCGGTTACGCTTACGGTGCATGAGTATTCATGCCTGTCGCAACAAAAGGCGGCCACGGAGGGGTGCGGCTCCCAAAAGTTACCGAACTTTTTGGCGTCGATGTCGGCAAGTGTTTCGAACCAGGTTCGAACTGGTGTGAAGGGTGTTGCAGACCCGTGCATAACCACTTTGCTATGGCACCATATTTACTTTAATTAATCACACTTAAAATTTTTAAATATTTCTTCATATTTTGCGGTGTCATTTATATCCAGAGACAACCCAATTGTCAAGAAAAAAGATTTTTTTCCATTACAAACTCTAGCTGTTTGCATAAATCTTAGCTTATCGTTATCTTTATTGTACTTTGCTAAAAAAATATATAATTTACTTTTCTCTCAATCACTAAATACAAAATCTTTATTAGTATCTTCATAAAAATATTCATATCACTTGTAATTTCTTGGATTATTTTTTGTGATAAAATCATATGAAATTGTTTCTTCTTCTAAATCTTTAGATAAAACTATTAAATTATTTACAAATCAACTTTTTTCTTCCTTAGATGAGACAACCAATTCTAAAACTCATTCTCTAGGATTTGGCAAACTTACAGATCAAGAGTTATTTAAATCCATAACTACCCAAGCTGAAGGAATATCCAATGTGAAACCTTTTCACTTATAAGTAGTTAAAGCATTAACATCAACTACTGGAGTAGTCCCACTACAAGAACTTAGAAATAATAATAAAAAAAATACACCAATTATTTTCTTTTTCATACTAAAAAATATTTATAAATCACTTTGGAAACACAAAAGGAATACTAAAAATGGAAATTACACAAAAAATCAATATGAGAATTATAGCTAATTTATATTTTGATATATTTGAAAAAAGATTTGATATTAAAAAGGAAGAATACAAGAAAAAAGAAAATAAAAATGCTATGTATACTATAGATAAAGTCTCAATTAAATAATCATTAAAAAACTTATTTGCTATAAAATAATAATCCAAAAAAAATAATAAACTCATAAATAAAAACAAGTATTTTGCAGAAATATACCTGAGTTTAAAAATCTCTTCTTTATTTCAAAATATTTTTTTAACTTCTTCAAAAAAAGACATTTGTTTGATTTTTTAAAAATTAAAAATATACTAGAATTATGAGTCATTAAGTTATAATTATTTATTTTTTAAAATAACTAAAAACTTAGTACTCTTAAACTATATATAATAATATTATTCAAAAATGAGCATAACACAAGACCAAATTAAAAAAATTACTAAAAATCTAGCAAAATTACCTATCGCTTGAGATAAAATTGAGCATGATTTAAATTCTATACTATGATACATAAAAGTATTAAATGAGATAGATACAAGTTGAGTTATTCCTACAGTATCAGTTATAAAAAATAAAAGTATCAATCAATACAAAGCAAAAGAAACAAAAACAACAGCTAATCCAATTGAATTACTAAAATGTTCTAAAAACAAGATTATAGCATGACAAATAGCTATTTGAAATATTATGAAATAAAAATATGTTTAAATCACTCAAATTAAAAAATTTTAGAAATTTTGAAAATAAAGAGTTTTTTTTTACTGAAAATAAAAACTTTATTTTATGAAATAATTGAGTATGAAAAACTAATATACTTGAGGCTATAAGTTTGATATACCAAAGAAATATATTAAATAAAGAGATTTCTAATCTTATAAAAAATAAAGAATTTTTTTCATATATAGAAATAGAAAAAGATAATTGAGATAAATTTTGAATATCTTTTGATAAAGAAAATAACTCTAAAAAATTACTTATAAATTGAAACAAAACCACTAAAAAGAAATTCAATGAATTACTTGAAAAAGTAGTTATTTTCAAACCAATGGATATGAATATGATGTATTTATCTCCAAGTTATAGAAGAGATTTTTTAGATGATATACTTTCAAATTCATTTGAAGGATATGACAAAATAAACAAAGATTATAAAAATATAGTAAAAAATAGAAACAAATTATTGAAAAATATAAAAGAATGAAAATGTGAAAAATCAGAAATAATATTTTGGAATAAATCTTTGATAAATAAATCTAGAGAGATATATGATTACAGACTAAAAATAACTTCTTACTTTAGTAGTAAAATAAGAATCTTGAAAGAATTATTATGATTAAAAATAGATAACCTTCAGTTTAATTACATAACAAAAGTAGATTTAAATAATATAGAAACAAGCATTGAAAATTATTTAACTAAAAATCTAGATAGAGATATTATAATTTGAAATACTCATATTTGACCTCATGTTGATGATTTTCAAATAATTTTAGATTGATTTTCATTAATAAATTTTGCATCCAGATGAGAAACAAAAAGTGTAATATTATGATTAAAAATAATTGAATCTCAATTTATAGAAGAAAATACAAATAAAGAAACTATTTTTTTGATTGATGATTTATTTAGTGAACTTGATGAGACTCACGAAATGCTTCTTTTAAATGAAATATCAAATAAACAAGTAATAATAACATCTATCAGAAATATTTTTAATAATGATATTTGAAATTTTACTATTAATTTATAAATAAATTAATCTTATTGTAAAGTAATGTTTGTAATTTAAAATTGTAATTATACCCAATTATGGTTAATATATAAAAAATTATATATAATAACATATTAAAAATTATGCAAAAATTATTAAAATTATTATTTTGAATTTCATTAATATGTTTTTTTAATTATTCATTTGCAGCTACTGTTGATCATTTTGATGTAAAATTATCAGCCGAGGAAACTGCTGTGAATAAAGCAGTTGATGTAACTATTGAAGCTAAAGATTCTGACTGAAACATAGTAAAAGATTATAAATGATCTATTGTAATTCTAAGTGAAACAGATCCTAAAGTACAATTACCTGCAGAAATAAAAGATAATCTATACATTTTTACCGAAACTAATCAATGAAAAGTTAAGTTTGAAAATTCATTAATATTTAAAAGTACCTGAGAACAACAAATCAATGTTTTTGATTTTAATAATGAAAGTGCTGCTTGAATATGAAGAATAAATGTAGTAAAAGAAGAGGATTTAGATGAAAAACTAGATATAAGTATAATCTCTCCTGAAGATTGAGTTGTTAATAGAAATAATTATATAACTATTTCATGAAAAACGACTAAAAACCATCAAGTTATAATAAAATTAGTTTCAACTAAAACATCAAGAACTGTTAAAACAAATAGTGATAATGACTGATTATTTGATAATAAGATAGAAAATCTTGAAGATTGAGATTATACTATAAATGCATCTGTATTAAACTCTGATTTAAAAGAAGTATGAAATACAAATGAAATAAAAATAACAATAAAAACAAAAAAACCTGAACTTGAATCAATTAAAATAACTCCTCTAGAAATATATTCTGAAGATAAAATAACTATAGAGTTAAAAGCTACTTCAAAATTAGCAGAAGTAACTTTAACTATAAATGATGAGATTATAAATTTAAAAGAAATAAAAGATTGAGTTTATACTTGAAGTACATTAGCTCCAAAACAAAAATGAGATTATGATATAAATGTAAAACTATTAGATGATATATGATGAGAAACAAATAAAAAATTGGATACAAAACTTACAGTCTTAGAAAAATTAAAGTCTCCTTGTGATCCTGAACTTGATGAAAACTGTGAAATAGATTCTAATAATCTTATAATTACAAAGAAAAAAATATATAAAGTATCCAATTTATTTCTAACTAAATTAAAAACAAAATCAATATTATCTTGGGATCCTATTACAGAAGCAACAAGTTATAATATTTATAAACAATTAGATTGAAATAAGTTAGTTTTAGTAGACACTGTAAAAGAACCAAGGTATGAAATAGATATAATATGAGATAAAATAACTTATGATAATTTTCTAGTAGAACCAATAATTACAGACTGAAGTTGAGAAACAATTAAATGAGAATTATCTGAAATTACTGAAATTCAGACTTGACCAAAAGAATTAATGTTACTTATATTTATTTCTTTTATTATATGATTTGTAGTTCTATTTTTTAGAAAACATAAAACTATAATATAAATCAGTACTTTGTAAAGTAATATTTTGAATTTAAATTGTGATACTGAGTAAATATGATTATTATGTATACAAGAAACTAATAAAATGACAAAACATTATTATTAAAATATTTCTTGAAATTATAATTAAACTATAGTTTTTTATGAAAAAAATAATTAAATTATTAATTACTCTAATATTAATATCATATTTTAATTGCACTCTTGCCGCTACTGTTGATCACTTCGATGTAAAATTATCAGCAACTGAGACATCAATCAATAAAGCTGTAGATTTAATAATTGAAGCAAAAGATAAAAACTGAAATACAGTCACAGATTATAAATGAACTGTTTTAATTTTAAGTGAAACTGATTCAAAAGCTGAATTACCAAAAGATATAAAAGATAATTCCTATGTTTTTAAAACATTAGATCAATGAAAAGTTAAATTTGAAAACTCTCTTATATTTAAAAGTGTATGAAAACAAGAAATTAGTGTATTTGATTTTTATGATGAAAATATACTATGAATTTGAGAAATTAATGTAATATGAGAATCTACTATTCCAGAAGCAATTGAAATAAGTATAATTTCCCCTGAAAATTGAATAGTTATATGAACAAATTACGTAACTGTATCATGAAAAACTCAAAAAAATCACAAAGTTAAAATAAAAATAGACTGAGTAGATATAAAAACTACTACTAGTAATAATGATTGAGTGTTTGAAGAAAAATTAGATAATCTAAAAAATGGGGATTCTACAATTAATGCAGTAGTATTAGATGCAGACAATAAAGAAATATGAGTATCAAAAGATATTAAAATTACTGTAAAAGCTGAAAATCCAGAATTTAATTCTATAAAGATAACACCTTCTTTACAATTAGAACCTGAAACTAGTATCTCTATACAAGTTAAAGCTACAAAATGATTAAAAGAAGTAGTTGCTATTATAAATGATGAAATAATTAAATTAATTGAAAGTACAGATTGAGTATATGATTGAAAAACAACAGCTCCAAAAGCTGAATGAGAATATAATGTGGATGTAAAATTAACTAATGAATTATGAAATCAAACAAATAAAAGACCAGCAACAAAACTTAAAATAGTTTTACCTGATTTTAATTCTTGAACTGATGAAGTAATAGTTGATATTTTAGAAGAAGAACCTCTTCAGGAGACAGTAGCTGAATCACCTCCTATAATTAAAACAAAAAAAATTTATAAGATAACTAATCTACAATTAACTAAATTAAAAACAAAATCTATATTATCTTGGGATCCTATTACTGAAGCAATAAGTTACAATATATATAAACAATTAGAGTGAAATAAACTAGTACTTATAGAGAATATAAAAGAATCTAGATATGAAGTAAATATAGTATGAGATAAAATAACTTATGATTACTTTTTAGTTGAACCAGTTGTAAAAGATGAAGAGTGAGAAACTATCAAATGAGAATTATCAGATGTTACTGAAATTCAAACTTGACCTAAAGAATTATTATTATTACTATTTTTATCTCTTATAATTTGATTTTTTATAACAAAATTTAGAAGAAAAGTTAGTTAATATACAATTTTTATAAAATGTCATCCATAGTTAACGAAGGATTTCTAAAACTTAAATTTGAAAGAAATTCTTCATGATAACTTAAGGGTGGCTTTTTTAATTTAATAACATTATTATGGATAAACATGAATTAGCTTTATATTATGAAATATTTAAAAATGAAGAATACAAAATAATATTAGATAAAATAAAAGATAGTAAAATTATATTTGATGTATGAAGCCATATATGATTTTTTTCGCTTTATTGTTTTAAAAATACCCCAGAATTAAAAATACATTGTTTTGAAGCATCAAAAGCAAATTTTAAAAAAAATAAGATTATATTAAAAGACTATAATGAAAAAGTTATTATAAATAATTTATTTGTTGATTTTGAAGATTCAGAAAGAACAATATACATAAATACTGAAAAAAATATGCAAACAAGCTATTATAACAATCAGTTTTTATGTAAAAGTGATAAAAAAGAAATTGTTAAAAGTATAAATCTGATGAAATATATAAGAGAACAAAACCTAGACTATAAAGACTCCATAGATATAGTAAAAATCGACATAGAATGATATGAATTTGAATTACTTAATAATATAGAAGAAACATTTTTTAACTCTATAAAAACGATTATTTTTGAGTATCATTTACTATTTCCTGATTTTCAATTAAAATATGACTCACTTTTAAAGAAATTAAAAAAACATTATAAAAAAATCACTATCAAAAAATCAAAATATAATAATAAAGTAGGACTAATAGTTTGTGAGAATTAAATCTTTCTTAAACCTTCTCCTATAAATAATCAACCATTTTTCTTAATAATATCTAAAAATACTTCATATAAATTCTTGTCTATATTTTTACTTATTTCCTTAAGTCTATTAAAAGACATTACAAATTTAAAACGAGCAAGTTCTTCAAAAGTTTCTTTTTTAAAGTATTTTGAATATTTTTTGATTGTTTTTGTGAGTAAATTTAAATCTATTCATTCTTCATTATCAGTAACTAAAGCTGTTTGTAATAAAGCAAGCTCTAAACTTGATATTTTAAAATCCATTAAATCTATTTGTTTTACATCAACAAATTTTGAAAATTTGTTGAATAAATTAATTTTCTTCCCTTTTTCTGTTCATGTGATAGTTTTAAATATAATCTCATAATCTCATAACTTAACTTTTTTATCCAAAGTCCTATTTATTATATGGACTTTTTTTTGTACGGAATAATCTTTTAGATGAATTTGAAGAGCTTTATTACCAGATATAAAATAATCACTTCATACAAAATGAGTTATGTACTTTTTTAACAGTTTAAGATAATACTTTTCTATCAAATCTATCTCATTTAATTTTAAATCATCCAGATCAGGATATATATAAACTCCTGACTTAAGAGGTATTATCAAATTTAATGCTCTGAGTTTATATATAGTTTTATCCAAATAATTTTGATATTCATTTTTTCTTTCTGGATCAATTAATTCAAATATATCATCTTTAAAAATTATTTTTCATCATCTTTTTGACAACTTATTAACAATTTTGTTAAAATCTATCATATATTATTATTGGCTTAAAATAAGTAAATTAGTACTATAAAAATTATATAGTTTTTTCTATAAAAATCAAATCTTTTTTACTATAAAAATTATATTATTATTTTAAAGCAAAAAAATAATATTTCATTTCTTTTATTACACTAAAAAAAGTAGAGTATTTTTTTATTCTACTCTACTTTCTAGGGGACAGTTCAAAGTATCTATTTTTTAAAAACTAATTACTAAATTTAAAAATCATAATATCACCGTCTTGAACTACATATTCTTTTCATTCTAGTTTTACTTTTCAAGCCTCACGAGCTTGTGACCATCATCATAGATTTACAAAATCTTCCCAATTAACCACATCAGCTTTTATAAATCATTTTTCAAAATCAGTATGAATCACTCCCGCGGCTTGTGGAGCTTTATCTCATTTATTTATAGTCCAAGCTCTTGTCTCTTTTTCTCCAGAAGTAAAATAATACTGTAATCCTAAAGCATCATAAGCAGTTTTTATAAGATTATCAATTCAAGTTGTTATAAGTCACATTTCATCTAAAAAGGCCTTTCTTTCTTCTTTTGTCATATCTATCATATCAGATTCCAATTTAGCTGAAATAGGACAAATTGGAATGTTTTTATCAGTTATTCAAAGTATATCTCTTAATTCATCTATACTAGCATCCATCATATCTTCAGATACATTAGCTACATATACAAACTGTTTATTTGTAAGTAAATGTAAATCTTTTAAATATTCTTTTTCTTCATCTATTAAAGGACAAGTTATAGCCAAATTTCAATTACTTATATAAGCTAAGAGCTTTTCATAAACTTTTTGAGCATTTTCTAATTCTTTATCTCCCCTAGCTTTTCTAGTATTTGATATAATTCTCTTTTCCAATGTATCTAAATCAGCAAGTAGAAGTTCTGAATTTATTATTTCTATATCACTTTTTGGATTTATTTCTCAACTAACATGAGTTATATCATTGTTTTTAAAAACTCTTACAACCTGAAGTATTACATTAACTTCCCTTATATTAGCTAGAAATTTATTTCAAAGTCATTCTCATTTTGAAGCTCATGCAACTATTCAAGCAATATCTATAAATTCACAATTAGCAGGAATTATTTTCTGAGTTTTAGAAATTACCGCTATTTTTTCAAGTCTTTCATCATTTACATTTACTATTCACACATTTGGTTCTATAGTACAAAACGGGAAATTTTGAGCATCTGCAGAATAAGATTTTGTAAGCGCATTAAATAGAGTTGATTTTCAAACATTTGGTAATCATACAATTCAAATTTTCATAAAGTATTTATGTTATATATTAATAGTTGTTAAAATAAAAAAAAATGTCATTCCCGAGAAGTCGGGAATCTTCCTTATATTGCTCTAAATCGCAGAATTAATAGTATTATTCACTATTAACTATTTAAATAAAACAGTTATATAATGAAGATTCCCTCCTACGAGGGAATGACATTATAATTTTTAATTTTATTTACTTTATATTTCCTATAAATCTAGGTTTCTCAATTTCTCTTCTAATTTTTCAAGTTTATGTTTAGATTGTTCTTTTTTCTCCATTTCCTCCCTAACTAAACTAGCAGGAGCATTTCTTACAAAACTTTCATTTAATAATTTTTTATCAAGTTTAAGTATATATTCTTTTGTATCATCTATTGCAAATTTTAATCTCTCTGTTTCTTTATCTAAATCCAAAGCATTTGATGTATCTACATAAACTTCAATTCAAGCCTTGATTATACTATAAGCCAGGTTTTTATCTTTTGGTTTTTTATCTACTATTATAGTTTCTTCAGATTTTACAATTCAAGAAATTATATCTAGTGAATTAGTTATAGTTTCCAGATTTTTACTTCTTACATAAATTTGAACTTTTATAGTATTACTTGGAAGTAAATTATTTTCTACTCTAAGTTTTCTTATCTCTTTTATAAGATCTATTATAACTTGTTTTTCTTTTTCTACTTCTTCATCTCTTTTTATCTTTAGTTTTGGCCAATTACTATCTATAAGATAATCATTAAATCAAAGTTTATTATAAAGTTCTTCAGTAACAAATGGTATATAAGGATGCCATAATTTAAGTAAAGTATTTATTACATATACTATAACTTCTTCTCAATACTTAGACGTATCTTTAGTAAGTTTAAAATCTTCTATATAATAATCACAAAATTCATTTTTTGTAAATGTATGCAATTCTTGTCAACTTTCTGCAAAATTATAATCTTCCATAGAAGTAGTAACTAAATCAGTCAATGATTTTAATCTAGATAAAATCCATTTTTCTGAAATAAGTAATTTATCATAATTATCTATAATCTTTTTTTCTAGAGCTTCAAAATCATTTCATATTTTTCCTATATTGTCTCACAAATTAGTATGAACAAATCTACAAGCATTCCATAACTTGTTCATAAAAAGCATATTTGAAGCTACATTATCTTCATCAAATTTTAAGTCATTTCAAGGAGTATTTCATATAGTTAGAGAAAGTCTCAATGGATCAGTACCATACTTTTCTATCATATCTATAGGATCTATACCATTTCATAGAGATTTACTCATTTTTCTACCATGTTTATCTCTAACAAGTCAATGAAAATAAATCTTTTCAAAAGGTGTTTGTCATGTAAATTCATATCAAAAAAGAAGCATTCTAATTACCCAAAAAAAGATTATATCATGTCATGTTTCCAAAACTGATGCAGGATAAAACTTTTTAACCATATCAGGTTGTTCCCCTCCCCACATATCATAATCAAGTATAGAAAATGGCCATAGTGCACTTGAAAACCAAGTATCAAGTACATCTGGATCTTGTATATAATCTGGATTTTGTGATAAATCTTCTTCTGTAACCACAACTTCCCCAGTAGTTTTATGATAAAAAACTGGAATTTGATGCCCCCACCACAATTGTCTAGAAATACACCAATCTCTCAAATTAAAAATCCAATCTTCAAATACTTTATTAAATCTTTTAGGAATTATCTCAAAATCTTTATTTTTATATCAAGCTATTACTTTTTCAGCAATTGGAGCAATTTTTACAAACCATTGTTTAGAAATAATTGTTTCTATTTTACAACCACTTCTTTCACAATAACCAACTCTATTAGTATAATCTTCCATATGATGCAAATTTCACTTTGATTTTAGAAGTTCTACTATATTTTGTCTTGCTGACATAAAATCAAGTCATTCAAATATCCCTGTTTTATCTGTCATTGTACCATTTTTATCTATAACAATTTCAGTAAGCGGAAGATTATGTCTTTTTGCTACTTCAAAATCATTTAAATCATGAGCTGGTGTTATTTTTACTGCTCAAGTTCAAAAATTCATATCAACCATTTCATCAGCTATAATAGGAATTTCTTTATTTAATATAGGAAGTAATAATTTTTTTCATGATTTAAGAATCTTTTTATACCTCTTATCTTTTGGATGAACTGCTACAGCTACATCTCAAAGCATAGTTTCTGGACGAGTTGTTGCTACTATTATTTCATTATCACTTCAAGATAAAAAATAAGTTATATAATAAAGTTTTCATTTTTCCTCTTTATATATTACTTCTTGATCTGAAACTACTGTTTGTAATTTTGGAGAATAATTTACCATATATTCTCATTTATAAATAAGTCATTTATTATATAAATCAACAAATGCTTTTTTAACTCTTTTATTTAATTCTTCATCTAAAGTAAATCTTTCTTGTGACCAATCACAACTTGCTCACATTCTTCTAAATTGATTTTGTATAATTCAACCATGTTTTTTTGTCCAATCCCAACATTCTTCCATAAATTTATCTCTTCACATATTTACTCTACTTTTTCACTCTCTATCAAGTTTTTTTTCTACTACATTTTGTGTTGAGATTCAAGCATGATCTGTTCAAGGAATCCAAACTGTAGAATCTCATTTCATACGATGATATCTTGTCATTATATCTTCCAATGTAAGCATTATAGCATGTCCTAAATGAAGAACTCAAGTTACATTTGGTGGTGGAATAGGTATACAATAATTTTCTCAAGTCTTACTTTCTGTAGGTTTAAATTTTCCATTTTCTTCCCATTTTTTATATATTTCTTCTTCAAAACTTGAAGGAGAATATTTTTTTGGAAGTTCATTTATATTTGTCATAGGTCTTTTAAAGGATTAATACTAAAAACTTTAGTAAATAAAAAAATAAGTCCAGTTTATTATATAAAGAAGACTTATTTTTCAAAATGATTTTTGAAGGAAATTTATTAAATTTACAATTGATTTAATATAAAAACTTATTAATATAAAAACATATTAATTTCTTAAAAAATATATATGTTTAGTTGGATACAACAAATTAATGAAAGTTTACTTTTATCTTTAAATAGTCTCTCTACAAATGATAATATAGCAATGATAGTTTGAATATTTGCAGATGCTCCAATCTTTTTTATACCTATTTTTTTAATTATTACATGGATTATATTATCATATAAAAGAGAACAAGAAAAAAAAGAAAATTTATTATTTATTCTTTATTCTTGTATTTTAGGTATTGTAATAGCTTTATTAATCCAAAAAATTGTACATTTTGATAGACCTGAAAATTATATACTACATACTTGAAAACTTCTACTAAAACATATTCCTGATGCATCTTTTCCATCCGATCACGCTACAGTTAGTTTTGCATTTTTGACATCTTTATTATTATCAAATTATAAAAAGGTATTTTATATATTTTTACCTTTTGCTTTTATAATGGTTATATCTAGGATTATCGCTTGAGTTCACTGGCCTCTTGATATAATAGTTTGAATTTTTATTTGAATATTTTCTAGTTTCATAACTTTTAAATTTATAAAAAAATTAGAAATAATTAAAAAATTAAATACAATGATTATGAAAATTGCTTCTTTTGTGAAATTGTAAAAATTAAACTAAATTGATTTCTTATTTTTAACTATTAATTACTATGAAAGTTATTGCTTTAACTTGATGATGAACTTGAGGTCATATATATCCTTTATTATCACTTTATAATTATCTAAAAGAAGATAAAAATTTAAGTTTTGTATGGGTTTGAGAACAAGACAGTTTAGAAGAAGAAGAAGCTATTAGAAACAAAATCCCATTTGAAGATATATCAGCTTGAAAAATAAGAAGATATTTTGATTTGAGAAATTTTTATGAACCTCTTAAAAATATATCTTGAATAATTCAATGAATTCAACTAATAAAAAAACATAAAATAGATATAATATTTTCAAAATGATGATATGTAAGTCTTCCTCTATGTATAGCAGCAAAAATACTTTGAAAAAAAATATATGTTCACGAATCTGATATGACTACATGAGTTTCAAACAATGTGGTTTGAAATTTAGCAACAAAGATTTTTTATACATTTCCAAATAAGATAATAAATTGAAAAAGACATATATTAACATGACAAATACTTAATCCTGAATTAATTGATTACATAGATGATCTAGAAACTATAGAAAATCTAAAATTATCAGTACTCATTATAGCTTGAAGCCAATGATCAACTCGTATTTTTGAAAATATGCTAAAGATATTACCTGATTTACAAGATATAAATTTTCATATAATTCTATGAGAAAAAAATATGCATTATAGAGAAAAGTTTAAAGAATTTAAAAATGTAGTAGCTCATGATTATGTAACTCAAAAAAGACTTTGAAAAATATATAAAACTGTAGATATAGCTATAACAAGAGCTTGAGCAACCAGTTTATGGGAATTAAATAGTTTTTGAATACATTCAATAATTATTCCTCTAAAAGAAAGTGCAAATAATCATCAAGTAGAAAATGCTAAATACTTTTTGGAGAAATTTGGAAGTGATATAGTTTATGAAGAAAATAATATGGAACTAGAAATTTTCAGATTAATTCAAAAATATAAAAGTCTCAGAAAAGTATGACTAAATCTAGATCATTTCTTTGATCCACTTAAGAAAATTAAGGAAGAGATTTTATAAAGCACAAAAAATACTTTGATAAATTATTTCTAGTCTATACAGGATAAATATCTGTAATTAATATATAAATTTAGATTATGCCTTAAATAATAAATTTACTCTATTTGATAAATCCAACATTTGTGATTTAATAGTTTTGATTTGTCATTCTAATTCTCTAATATAATTTTTCATTTCAATTTGTTCTTCAAAAAACATTTTTGCATTATCTGCTATTGTTTCTTCAAGAAAATATTGAACCTTATCTATTTTTTTATCTATTTTTTCATTAAATAACTTTTGTTCCTCATTAAATAACTTTTGTTCCTTTATAAATCAAACAAGCAATTCTTTAATTTCTTTTATTTCATTATTTTCTTGCATAATTATGATACTAAATAATAAATATTTAGTGAATTATATATATTTTTTTTTATTATTCAAAATATTTATTATTTTTTTTGTTAAAATATAAAACAAGAGATGTAGTAGGGAATGAATATATTCGTTCCCTACTACATCTTTAAAAAATTAAAATAGTGTATAGTAACCATTTTTGTTTTGCAGTAGATATAATTCAAGGCATATTTATTATTTCTATTTATGTACAGAAATCACTTTTAGTGAAGCCAAACAAAAATATACAAGTGACCAAAGATTACTTAGCACAACGGAAGCCCACATGACGATACTGATCAGCCGAAGTCCGAGACAAGTACATCGTAAACACTCCAGCAGTAGAACCAAAATCAGCACCAGCCCCACGAATGAAAACTCTATTAGTACTAGTATCTGTATTACTATATGACCGTATCCTTCATATACCATTACTTGCATTTAAATTTGGTATCTTAGGTCCATATCAAGCATAAGTATATCCATTTACAAATCAACATTGTGAATATGTATCTGTTGTAGCATTATAATAATAACTATGCCACCCAATTGTTGTAGTATTACATCCATTTCATTTAAATGTGTTATATAATGTTCCATCTATAGTATTAGCTCCATTTACATGTTCCCATAAATTACCAGCCAAGTCTACTATCTCTTCTCAATTTGATAGTATCAATATATTTCTTGATTTTCAATCATTTCTCTTTTCTGTACAATCTGCTCAGGTTGGTTCTGCCCGGGTAGTATCAGCATTTCAATCACATCATTTTGTTGTATCATTTGATCTACCATTATATATAAATCAACTTCATACAGCATTTCATGACCAGTTACTTTGAGTTGCTTCTATATCTCTTGCTACTGTCATCCATTCATTATTTGTTATTAAGTGATATCATTCTCATAATAATTTACATGAAGCTATTGCTTGGGTTTGTGTTATTTGTGCTATAGAATATCATCAAGCCTTTGATACTATATCTGTTTTTAAAGCACTATAATCATCTGTTTCCCAATCTGGTAAAGTAGCTCAAGTATTTAAAGTAATATAACTTGCTTCATATTTCATTACACAAAATCCAGGTTGCATAAATTCTTCATTTCATGGTACTTTGATAAATCATTCTGGACAAGTTGTTGGTGATTCAAAGTTTAGACTTCTTGATAGTGTTGTTAGTGGTCATCATAGTTCTACTCAGCTTAGTGTTTTTATTGTTGTATTTGATATGTATGAATTATATGTTACTCAGCTTTGGCTTCAGAATAAATCTATATTTGTTGTTATTGGATTATTGGAAGTATCTAGTAATATTCATAGATTATTTCATTGCACTTTTGGATATCTTTTTGTATAGTCTGTGGCTGCATATGTGGTATTTATTACATTATTTAGTGTTAATGAATTTCATTCTAGGTATCATAGTAATTGGTATGTTGTATTTGTTGCATTTGTATAGTAGACATATGATGTATTATCTAGTGGATCTAGGATTATTTTATTTGTATTTATTATTCTTGATACATTATCTCATACTGTTCACTCATATCATATTAGTGTTCAACTAGCTGAGATTGTTACTGAATTATCTGGTTTTGGGTATATTCATCATTTTAATTGAAATAGTGCAAGTCATTTGTTTATATTATTCATATCTGCTGTTCTTACTCAGTCTCTAGCATTTGATGAGTATCATTGGAATGATATAAATGCTATTGTTCATAGGATTGCTAGGATTGTGATTACTACTATGAGTTCTACGAGAGTGAAGGCTTTGTTATGTGGATTAAGTCCGGACTTATTTAAAAAGTCCGGACTTGTAAGATGATTATTTCACGATTTCTGGATTGATTCGTTACTCTCGCAATGACAGTTGATTTTTGTATTTTTCATAAGTTATTGTTAATGTGTGTATAAATGATTTTTTATTATTTTATTTCAATTCTACTTACTATTCTTAATTTTCTCTATTTTTCTCATAGTTGGTTTAAATTTTGAAACATCTTCAACCATTTTTTGATAACATAAACCTAAACTATATTTACTACAACTACTAGCTTTTTTGATTCAATATTTTTTCATAATTTTTGCACTTTTTCATTTTGTTGACATAGATTTACTTTCCAAAATTACTAGATTATCAAGAGAAATTATATCTTTTCATTCATTTCTTAAATCCTCTAGTTTTATACCAAAATCAACTGTTACTCTTTCATCATTACTTTTACTACAAAAAGTTATTCTATGATATTTTGTTGCTAAAGCAGGAAAAATATTTTCTGGAGCTATTGAATAAAAACTTTGGTAAGCTCATTCAAAAAATTTAGTAGATTCACTTGTCATATTACCATGATCTTTAATATCACTGAATTGATATCTAAATTTTCTAGTTACTCATTTTTGTTTTTGTTTATATTCAAAAAAAGATATCCCACTATCTAAATAGTTTCTTGTTCTAACTTTTGTTCTATTTTTCTCACCATTTTGATGTTGATAATAAAAATGATAATCATCTGTATCCATATAAATACTTTCATATTCAAAAATTGATTTTTCTTTTATCTCAAGAATATAAAATTCTTCTTCTAAATCTTTAAGTATATTTTTAAACTCATCTTCAGTTAATAAATATTTTGTATCAATTCTATTAAGAAAACTAGCTTGTGCATTAAGCTCTGATAAACTTATCTGATTAAAAAATTTTAAACTACTATTTAAATCTGTTCCCATAATATTGTCTTTTTAAAAAATTAAATTTGTTTTTATTTTTTTATAAAGTGTTTATTACCTTATATAGAAATATTAACATATTTAAAATGTAAGGTCAAAAAAATATATAAATTTTTTTGAAAAAATAACTTGACTATGATTAATTATATAATCTAAAATTATAATCATCAGGAATATATTCTTGTTTTATAACTGACATACATTTAGTTATATTATTATGCCAATTATAATCACTTGATGCATAAATAGAACCTGTTTTATTACCATACCTACTTAAATCTTTTAATTTATTATACTTTCATAGATACTTATTATTTAATGTAAAAATTATTGATCTAACTCAATCTCTAACACTTCACATTGTTTTTGTAGCTCACGAATCAGTATTTCATACATTTCATACATTATTATCTGTTTTTGTATATTTTCCAAGTCAAGTTTCAGCTATACCTATACACATTACAAATGTAGGGTCAATATCACCACTTAAAGATTCTTCTACCCACATATTCCAATCTGAGAATCATCATTTTGCATATCTACTTAAAAGACTTTTTTGTCTTTCAACTTCAGTTAATCAATCAATTTTCAATCATCTTTGACTTTTTGTTACATCTTCATATTCATATCATTTTCTAATTTTATAATCATTGTAGAATTTATAACTATATTTTTCTGGCAATTCATTAAAAGTTATATATGAAGTATCTAAAAATTCTAATGGATCCACAAAAGCTTTATTTTGAAATATTTCAAAATGTAAATGAGGTCAAGTACTTAATAATCATGCTCAATTTGTACCATACTCTCATCAACTTTTAGCAAAAGTCTCTCATTCTTTTACATAATCATACTGTTTTACTAATAGTTCACTTAAATGACCATAAACAGTTACAAATCAATCACTATGTTTTATAGCAACATAAGAATATGCATCAGTTGTTGGTGGATTAACGTAAATAACATATCAATCAGCAACAGCTTTTACAGAAGTTCATTGTGATGCCTTTATATCTACAGCATTATGATCACCTCAGATTTCTTCCTTGTATCATGAATCATGATAATATGCACTTACACCATAAGCAGGAGTAACTGGCCATTTAAAAGGATTCATTCATATATAATTTAATTTTTGAAGTTTTGACTCACCATAAATTATTTTATTTAATTCTATACATTTACTCGACATTTTATTTAACTTATCTATATCATTATTTATATCTACAGCTTCACAACCATTTTGTTTTAATGACTTATTTTTAGTATTTTGAAATATTATAAGTTCTTTTATCTCTTTTATTTTCATTTTCTTTTCTATTTCTATTTTATCATTTATATATTTTTTATATAATTCTTCCTTTCATTGTGTCATTTCTAGTATCCTTTGTTTAAAATCTTTTTTTTCATCTAAAACTTTTTTTTCTATAATAAGATGATTTCTTAAAATTAATAAATTTTTTTCATTATTTTCTAATTCTATTTTTTTAATATATAGCATTTCTACAAGATCTCTATGTTGTTCTATCAATTTCTGTCAAGTAAGTTCCAACATAGATTTAAAATGCAATTCATTCAATATATCTCAAATATTTTCTCAGTTAAGAATTATTCATTTTATATTATCTATATTATTATCCTCATTGAAAGTAAGATTTCATTTTTTATATATATGAGTTACATATTCTAATAAAATCTCTCTATTTGTTTTGATTTTTACCTTTAATTTTTCTATATTATCTTTTCAATCATCTATATCTTTTTTTATCTTTATAATTTTTATATTTGTTATATTAACATCTGTTATCTTATCTTGAATATCTTTATCAATTGATTGTATAGATTTTTCCAGAGAATTAACTCTTTCTATAAGTAATTCATTTTGTTTTTCTAAATATAATCTTTTTTCTTCGGTTTTTGATTTCAAAGTACTATATATATCAATTTTTTTTGATGAATTTAACAAAGATGAATTTGATAAAGGATCAAAAAAATCTGTATTATCAAATATATTTTTAATTTCTTGATTTTCAAAATTCTCTAATATTGTCTTATTTTTTTCATTTTTTAAATTAGATTTTTCTACAGCAAAAACAATGTTTCAGAAAAACATTGAATTTATTAAGAGTATAGAAATAATTTTATTAAACATTTTTGTTATTATTTTTATAAATTTTCTATTTGTTACTAAAGAAACTTGTAACTTATTTATATTTTATCACATAAAAAAAAAATAATCAAGAAAATGACTATTTTGAATTTTAAATTTGTCATTCCCTTGCAGAAGGGAATCTTCTTTGTATTGTAACTAAAAAATAGTGAATTGATATACTGAAACAAAATAGTTTTTCTTAAAATTAACCTAATATAAGGTAGATTCCCGACTTCTCGGGAATGACAAAAACTTTTATTTTTATTCTATCCTATATTTTCAAAATTTCTTATAAATAATTCCAAAAATACAACCAATGAAAAAATAACAAATAAATTTATAATTGTGAAAATAGAGAAAAAATAAAATATTATATTTAAAAGAATAAATAAACTTATAAGAAATCCTTGCCTAAAACTACTATAAACATGATAAAGAAAAACATCTCCTCTATAATAAACTTTTTTAAATACATAAAAAAATAAAGTCAAAAAAGTTGTCAAACCAAGAACAAAAGATACTATTACTGAAAAAATACCTATAATTCAACTAGAATAAGGATCAACAAAATTTAATATAAGTATAAGTGAAAATATACTTATAAAAAAAACAATTATTATTATAAAAAGTAAGAATTTCTTTTTCATTAAGATTAAAGTAAACCAGATAAAATAGATTTCTTTTTAAGAATTTCGTGTCTATAAAAAGATACTATTACAATTTCAAGTAAACCAAAAATTACTAGAAAATTTAATATAACTAAGAAATAATTTAAATAAAAATACGTTACTTCAAGACTATTTAATTTATCTGCAGAAAAACCTAAATAATTTGGTTTTATTTCATTAATATAATCATAATTTGGATTACTATTTTCATTTATATCAATTACACTTTTCTCAGTATCTCACATAGAATAATATTGTCTATACAATCTTACATCTTTTAATGATTTAGAATAAGAATCTTGTAAGAAACCAAAAGGTAAAATAATTATAGATAATAGAATCATTATCAAAATAAATTTCATAAAAACAAATATATCTTTAGTTTTTAAAAATGATTTTTTTATATAAAACATAGGGGCTTCATCATCTTTATAATGTTTATGATCAACTAACATAATCACAGCAAAATATAATCTATAAGATATGTAAATAAAAGCTATGAAACAAATTAATAATAACAATAAAGCAAGTAACGAAAATAGATTAAATTGACTTGAAGCTAATATTATTTGAATTCAAGATGCTCATCAGAAAGTATAAAATAATATAAAAAATCAAATAATAAAAACAAAAAAAGGAACTGACACAAATAAAGCAACCAAACTTATTAATTTAAAATATTTCCAAATCAATTTAAAATCAAAATAACTATTTTTTATATAATTTAGATTTTTTCAGTCAATATATGATAAATTTAGTTTTGTAAATAATATTCTTCTATAACTATAACCAAGTAATGCAGAAAAAAATGTTAATAAAGAAAAAATTAAAAAAAGAATAAAAACTAATGGCTGCCCAGATAAAAATCCAAGCAAAGATAATAAACTTACATCCAAAGAAGTAATATATGAATTTAAATCAAAATAAAAATACATAATAACTAAAACTATTATAAAAGGAAGCGCCAAAAGAAAAGAAAGTGCAATAGATCCTAATGAAATAAATACCTTGCTTATATTCCAATGAAGAAAATTTCTATAAAGTTTTAATATATCTTTAAATATTGATTTAATAAGTTTTAATATGTCTTTCATATAAATTAATTAATTAATTAATAAGTTTTTAAAATATTTCTTCAATTTTAATAAAAAAAATTGTATTTGCAATTGAAAATAAAAAAAATAAAATACATATATCTATAAGTAAATACGAAATAAATTACTTTTTGTCATTGCGAGGTACGAAGCAATCCAGAAATCGCTGATTTAATACCAAAACATCGTTTCCTGGATCGCCACACTTCGTTCGCGATGACAATTATTCCGTATTTTCTATATTCTAAAAGTTTTTACTTATGAAAAAATACGAAATTATATTATCTATTATCAAGATTCCTCTTGATTTTATTGTGATATTTATTTCATTCTTTATTGCTCGTGAAATAAGACTTATAACTGATTTAATTCCTTGAGTAATTCTACCAACTCAAACTATAAATGATTATAGTCTTACTAAATTTGCTTTATTTTGAAGTTTTTTATATATAATAATAATTGCAAGTCATAAATTATATCAGATAAAAATATCAAATTCTAAAATAAAAGAAATACTAGAATTAATTAGATATTGATTTTATGCTTTTATATTTTTCTCAGTTTTTGCTTACTTGTGAAAATGATTTATCTATGAAAAAACTGAAATTCCTAGACTTATAATCCTTTATACATTCATTATTTGAACCTTTTTAAATATTGTATCAAGATTGATTTTAAATAGAATACAAAATTACTTACTTGATAAAAAAATTATTCCAAAGACAAAAATACTATTAATAAATAATAAAAAAGAACAGGAAATACATGAAATTATAGATGATATTAAAAATGCACGTATATACAAAATAGTATGATATATAAATAAAAAAGATAAAAATCTAGAAAAAATTAATTATTTTTGAGATGATAAAAACTTAGAAAAAATATTACAATGAGTTGATGAAATTCTTTTTATTGATAGTGATTTCAATAATGAAGAATTATTTAAAATATGGGAATATTGTAAAATATATTGAATAAGATATAGATATATAACAAATTTATTTGATCTTACTAAACTTAATACTGAATTAACTCTGATAAATAATATACCCGTAATTGATATCAAAAATATATCACTTGATAATTGGTGAAGAGTTATAAAAAGAACCATAGATATATTTTGAAGTATAATCTGAATTATTATTTTTCTGCCTTTGATGATTATTGTCTGAATTATGATAAAATTTGAAGACTCAAGCTGACCAATTGTTTACAAAAATAAAAGAACATGACAAAAATGAAGAGAGTTTTTTCTATACAAATTTAGGTATCTAAAATGGAAGTATTGTATAAAAGATGGTTACTGAATAAATCCTGAAGAAGATGAAGCTTTAGAATATGAAAAACAATTAATAAAAGAAAGAAGCTCTAGAACTTGACCTCTTTATAAAATCAAAAATGACCCCAGAAAAACAAAAATATGAAAATTTATAGAAAAATATTCTATTGACGAACTTCCTCAACTTTTCAATGTATTAATCTGAAATATGAGTTTAGTTTGACCTAGACCTCATCAACCAAGAGAAGTTAAAAATTATAAACTTCATCAAAAAAGAGTACTTACAATAAAACCTTGAATTACAGGAATGGCTCAAGTAAATGGAAGAGAAACAATTTCTTTTGATGAAGAGGTAAAATTTGATATATTTTATATAGAAAACTGGAATTTTTTACTTGATTTAAAGATACTTTTTAAGACGATAGGAAGTATATTGAAGAGATAATTAATACTTTACTATCTCTATTTCCCTCTCATCATCATTATCAGTTTTTTTCATTTTTATAATTATATCAGGTTTATAATACCCTTCCAATATTTCTGGCCACTCTACAAGTATAATTCAATTATTATTATCAAATACTTCTTCTCATCATATAGCAAAAAATTCATCATAATTTTTTAATCTATATAAATCAAAATGGTAAAGAGTAATAAATTCAGGATGACAATTTGGAATATATTTACATTTATAATTATTAACTAAATACTTATTATAATAAGTATAAGTTGGACTAGTAACATCTCATTTATATCAAAATAAATCATTGATTATATGTTTTGATATAGTTGTTTTTCAAGCTCATAAATCACCATAAATAAAAATAATACTAGGGATTTTTATATCAATTTTTAGTTTATCTAAATCAATCAGCTTATAAATTTTTCACATATTAAGATAATTACTGTTAAAAATTTGATTTTAATTAAATTTTAATATATAATAATCAAAAGTTAATTAATTTCTAATAAAAATAAATAAATATGGAAACATTAATAGAAATAAAACAAAAAGATGTAAACTGAATTATGGTTTTTGAGTTTGCATGAGAACTAGATGAGACAAATGCAGATAAGACATTTTGATCTTTGTATAAAATAATATGAGATTTTAACTTAAAAAAAATCATATTTAACTTTTCTGGATTAAAATATCTTAACTCAAAATCTATAGGTTATATTGCTGATATATTTTCAAATATAGAAGAAAGTAATTGAAAAATTTATATAACTAATTGTCAGGAATGAGTTAAAGATGTACTTGATTTAGTTTGAATAACTTCTATAATTCCAATAGCTGAAAAAGAAGAAGATGCAATAGCCGCAATTACCGCATAAATTAAATTTTTCTCTAAAAAATAAACTATAAATTATATAATTTATAGTTTATTTTTTTATTTTGATATTAAATCATTTAACTTTTCACTAAATTTCTCTAAAGAAAAATCTCAAGCTCTAGATTCACAATCATTTCTCATTTCTATACATTTTTCTGGAGTTAGAAATTCTACTGCATTTATAATATCCTCGATTTTAGCTTCACTATCAATTAAAACTCAAGTTTTACCATCAATTATACTTTCTTTTAATCATCATTCATTTACTCAAATAACTGGTTTTCCTGCTGCCATACTTTCAACAGGACTCATACCAAAATCCTCATTAACAGGTATATAAATAGTTGCTATACTATTCCCTACATAATCAGTAAAACCTATATTGCCTGGTAGTGTAATAAATTCTATATTTAAAAATCATTTAGCTAATTCCATAACTTCTTGTTTTTGAGGATCATTTTGTCCATATATAACAACAAGTTTTTTTTCTGGCATTAATTTAAAAGCTTCAACAATCCTATCTACTCTTTTTACAGTAGACAATCTAGCAAAACTCAGATAATAATCTCACTGTCATTTATATTTAAACTCACTTAAATCAACTGGAGGATATAAAATTTCAGCATCAATTCAAAGAAACTTTTTAATTCTATCTTTTGTATTCTGTGAATTTGTAAGAATTAAATCCATTTTTTTAATATCTCTTTCATAAAGAGTTTTAAATATATAAAATCCGATTTTAAAAATAGGTCTAATTAAAAGATTTATTTTTTCTAAATAAAGTTCATTTAAATCATAAATATATCTAGGTGGAGTATGACAATAATAAATCTTTTTTTGGGATTTTGTACAATTTCTAACAGCACTTATACAATCTCAACTAAAAATAACTGTTTCATAATTTCTCAAGAATTTTGTTTTAAATAAAAAAGCACCTTTCAATTTCAAATGTCTAAATCATTTTTTAAATATTTCACTTGATACTGAAATCATTTTTCAAGTAAATAACTCTTTCCTGAGATCAAAACTTCCATCACTAAAAAAACCAGATGCAATATCTGCTCCAAGCACTTTTCACATCATAATTATAAGTCTCTCTCATCCTCATTTGTATAAAAATGTATCATGAAGTATTATTGTTTTATTTGTCATAAGTTTTATTTATTTAAATACATTTTAACCCCTTCAAGATATCAACTCATAAAATAATCTTCTAAAACTATATCTTCTAATTTCACCCATTTAAAATCAGCATGTTCATCTGAAATTATGGCACATTCATCACATTTTAATATTCATTCATAGAAAATATAAAATATATAATTATCTTTTTTTTCAGTCTTTCTAAGCTCAGCAAGTACTTTATGTCTTGCAATTGCTACAACTTTATTTTCGATTTTTACATCTTTGATTCCAGTTTCTTCAAATATCTCTCTTTTAAGTATATATATATAATGAGTTTCAAATTCATCTTCATCTATTCTTCAACCCGGGAAATCATAAGTTCCTAAAAAACTAGAACTTGGAGTAGTTTTTAGAATCAAAGTTTCTCATTTATTATTCTTTAAAAAACATTTTAAAGATATTTGATAATTTGCTACTTTAGACATAATTTATATTTTAGTTTTTAAATATTGTAATTTATTCAAAGCATCAATTGGAGTTAAACTATTTATATCAATACCTTTCAATAATTCAATTACCTCACTGTCTTTTTCTACATAAACAACTTCTACTTCTTTGCAACTTTTATCTATTCAAAGAGATAATTGTTTAGAACTTGAATTATGACTTAATTCAAGTTTACGAAGCATTATTTTTGCTTCATTTATTATATTTTTGTTTATTCAAGCTAGAGAAGCTACTTCAAGTCAATAACTTTTTTTCATTCATCCAGGAACTATTTTTCTAAGAAAAACTATATTATCTTCATTTTCTCAAACTGCAACTGAAAAGTTTTTTACTCACTTTAATGATTTTGATTCATCAACAAGTTCATGATAATGAGTTGCAAACAAAGTTTTTGCTTTTATGTTTTCATGATTTTCTTTTAGTATAGCCCAAGCTAAACTCATACCATCATAAGTTGAAGTCCCTCTACCTATCTCATCTATTATTACAAAACTATTTTTTGTAGAATTATTAAGTATATTTGCCATTTCTTGCATCTCTACCATAAAAGTTGATTGTCCAAGATATAGATTATCTGAAGCCCCTACACGAGAAAATATCTTATCAGTTATAGGAATAATAGCTTTATAAGCTGGTACAAAACTTCCTATATGAGCCATAAGTAATATAAGTGCATTTTGACGAAGAAATGTAGATTTTCATCACATATTTGGTCAAGTAATTATATGAACATAATCTTCTTTTTTCAATTCTAAATCATTTGATATAAAATCAGAAGTGATTTTTTCTATTATAGGATGTCTCCCTAACTTAATTTGTAAAGTATAATCTTTTGTAATCTCTGGTTTTGTATAATTTCACATATAAGCAACTCTAGAAAGTGATGTCATAAAATCCACTTTTGCAGTTTTTTCACTTAATTCTTTAATTTGCTTAAATGAGTCAAGAATATTTTCTCTCACATTTAAAAATTCTTTATATTCTAAATCAGCTAAAATCTGTTCTCACTCCATAATTTCTTTTTCAAAACCTTTTAATTCTTCTGTGATATATCTTGTTGCATTAACAAGAGTTTGTTTGTAAACAAAAGAATCCGGAACTTTAGAAACTTGATTTTTTGAGATTTCTATAAAATACCCTGTAATATTAGTATATTTAATCCTAAGTGTTCCTATTCAAGTTTCATTTATCAATCTTGATTGATAGTTTGCTAACCATTCACGAGAATTATTGATTCTATCCCTAATTTTATCTATTTCTATATTAAATCAATCTTTGATAATATTTCCAGAAGTTATTAGATTTTCACCATCTTCTTTTATTGATTTCTCTATCAAACTTATTATATTTATGATGTCTTGCATATTTTTAAATTTAAAATTGAAAATATCCTTTTTCAGATTATAAATATAACAATGTAAAATGCAAAAAGAATATAAAAAGATATTGAAAAAACTCTTAACTCCAAAACTCTTTATGATAAAAGTAAATAAAACAGATTCCATAATAGATATAATCCAAAAGATTCAAAAAGAAAAAAGTAATGATATAATCATAGACTTCCCTTTTTGACATCCTATTTTGCATAATTATTTATCTCTAAAAATACTTAAAAATAAAGCCTGAAGTAAACAATTAACCATAGTAACAAAAGACCTAACTAGTAGGAATATATGAAAAAAACTGTGAATCAATTTTTCAATAGTAAAAGATGATAGTTTTATTGAATATTCATGAAAAGCTAAAATAATAAATCATAATTTAACATTTTTTGAATACTTAAAATTTGAAATAAAAAATTATATAAAAATGTTTTTAAACTTTATATTAAAAGGTTCAAAAGTAGATGAATTCAGAAAATACTCTTTAAAATATTACCAAAAAAGTTGAGTTTGAGTTTTTATACTTATTCTACTTTTATCTGTATTTGTATTTTTCATTGTATTATTTTTCGTTATAAATAAAACTTATATCTATATAAAACCTGAAATAAATGTAAAAACCATAGCTTATAATTTTATTTTTAAAGACTTGTGAAACAAAGAAGATTCAGTACTTGATGATAGAGTAATTAAAATCAAAAAAATATCTAAAGTTATAAATTTAGAAGAAAAATTTCAAACAAGCTGAATAAATCCAGCTAATTCAAAAAAAAGTTCTTGAAAAGTTATATTTTATAATACTTTTCCTGAAGATATTACATTAAAACCAAAATCTAGAATAGAAGATAAAAATTGATTACTTTTTGAAACTATTGAATCTATAAAAATCCCAGCATCTAGTACTGATTCAAATTGAAAAATATCTCCTTGAATTTTAAAAGTTGATGTTATAGCAAAAGATTATGACTCAAGTTGAAGATATATAGGATCTAGATGAAATAGTATAAAAATAAAAGATAAATTTAGTTTACCATGATTAAAATGAGAAGATAAAACAAAAATATATGCAGAAGCAATAAGTAAATTTACTTGATGAGATGATACTTATGAGAAAATATTAGGAGAAACAGATATAGAAAATGCTAAAATTATATTTGAAGATAAATTAAAAAAAGAATGATTAAAAGAATTAAAATCATACCTTGAATTAGAAAATAATACAAATAATGTAGTTTTTGAAATATTATCTTACGATGACATATTCAAAAATGTTAAAATAAATATTCAAGAGCCTAAAGATGTAAAAACTTGAGATAAACTTGATTATTTCACATTAAAATGAACCTTAGAATTTTCTAGTTATGTATATAACAAAGATTTAGTTATCAATAAATTAAAAAATGTGGTAAATGACAAAATGGTAAGAGAAGAGAAAATAATTGATTGAGAAACAACAATAGAAGAAATTGAGAAACTTCTATCAATAGATACTAACTCTCTCAGAATAACAAACATAGTTTATGAAACAACATCTCCTAAGCTTGAAGTAAAATTAACTTTAGAAATAGATGCATTGATTTACAAAAACTTTTTAAATGAAAATAGTGCCTATGTACAAAGATTAAAAAATTGAATATATGGATTATCTAGACAAGATGCTGAAAAGATTTTATTAAATGATAAAAATATAAGAAGTATAAATATAGATATACAACCTTTCTTTATGAATAATATATCAAATATAGAAAATAATGTGATTTTTGAAATTGAAGATCCAAGTTAGAAATTAGACTAAATTCTAATCTTTATAAAAAATTCCTGTTATATAAAAATATCATAATAAAAAATAAATTATCATCATAAAAGTCCATCAAAGTTCTAGAGATAAATCAAAAAATGCATGTCAAAAAACAGAGAATGTTATACCAATAAAAAGCAATTTAATAAAACCAAATGTAAAAATAGTTTTATATTTAAAATATGCTTTTAGGAAATAATAAGTAAGTACCGCACTACAAAATATATGTAGCATAAGAGAAAAAATAGACCTAGAAAAATAAACCAAGAAGAAATCAGAACCAAATCAATTATTTCAATAAATATTGTAAATATATAAAATATTTTCAAAAAAAACAAAACCTAAAGTCACATAAAAAGTATACAATACTCATTTTTGTACAGTACTTATATTATTAATAGAAGTTCATAAGAAATTTGTATGTTTTGTTAATTCTTCTATAAGTGCAATAAAAAGATAATAAAATAATACCAATACAAAACTTGTTATAGTAGTTCAATGAAAAATAAGATTATAATTATCAGAAAAATATGATAATAATCAAAAGTAATCTATAATATACAAAGATGAAGAAATTATAATTGTGAATATACAAAATATAGAAAAACTTGAAAATATATATTTTCAAGTTTTTCTATATGATTTTTGTATAAATAATGAATATAAAAAAGAAATACCTGCAATAAATATAAAAAAGACAATTATAATTGAAAAATATCCTAATAAATTAAATTTTTGGAAAATATTTAAAATAGAAGATATTTTTAAGAAAGAGAATATTTGCTCAAAAAAAACTATTGGTAAAACTCCAATTAATCAAGCAAAAATACCAATAATAAACCTTGATCTATTTAGTCTATCTCAATCAATATATGAAAAGATATATGCCCATATAATTATAGGTAATAATGCTATTAATGATATGAAAAATAATGTCATAATATTTGAGTTAGGAGTTTTGTTTATTTTTTATCTATAAATCTTATACTTACCAAATTTTATATAATTATCTTCTTTATTTTTCTTCCCAGAATTAAACATACTTCATACTGATAACATACTTAATCATACAAAAACAAAGAATCAACCTATAAGATAAGCCAGAAATTTAGGAAAAATTATAATTGTAATTCAAAATAATATAAAAAATATTGCAAATGGTTTCATAAATAGTGAAATTAGGAAATAATATTTATCTATTTTTGTCATTCCCTTGCAGAAGGGAATCTACCTTGTATTAGAAAAAAATGAATCCTATAATTAAAGTCTGAAATCATAGAACTTAGTTACAATATAAGGAAGATTCCCGACTTCTCGGGAATGACAACATTTCTACTCTTCCTCTCTTATATCCCCTCACAAAGAAATTATTTTTTCTAAAAAGTTAGAATATCATCTTTTTATATAATTTATATTTGTAATTTTAGTTTCTCATTCTATTAAAAGTGCTATTATAACCATAGCAGCTCAAGCTCTTAGATCCCAACTAGTCAAAGTCTCACCTGCTTTTACATTTGTCTTTCAGAAAATCAAAGCTTCATGAGGATTTAATATAGCTATATGTCATTTTATTTTTTCTAATTCAACCAAAAAATTTAATCTAGATTCAAATAAAACTTCATGGATTTTTGATATTCATTCAGCTTGTGTCATCAAAACTGAAAAAGGAGATTGTAAATCTGTTGGAAACCCTGGAAATATATTTGTTTGAATAGATACTGCTTTCAAATTAGTAGATCTCCAAACTCTCACGGTATCATCTCACATATCTTCTATTCTAACTCATGCTTCCCTAAGCTTTTCTATAAATGCATATAGATCTTTTATTCTAGCATTTTCTATATCCATATATTCTCTTGATAACATAGCTCATATAATCATAAAAGTTCCTGATTCTATATAATCAGATACTACACTAAATCATAAATTACTATTTAAATTATCTACTCAATTTATTGTGATAGTATGATCATAATCTACAATTATATCTGCTCATGCTAATTTCAAAAAATCTATCAAGTTTATTACATGTGGTTCTATTGCAGCCAATTTTATAACTGTCTGTCATTTTCTTAATACATTTGCAATTATAAGATTTTCAGTTCCAGTTACTCAAAATCAAGCATTTATAGTTTTTTCTCAATACTCTTTATTTCAAGAAATTTCTATAGTATTATCTTCCCCTATCTTATAAGAGTATCAAATAGTTTTTAATCATTCTAAATGTGAATCAATTGATCTTTTTCAAATATTGCATCCTCCTGGTTCTGGAATAGTAATCTTATCAAAAAAATGTAATATAGGAGATAAAAGTAATATACTAGCTCTTATTTCTTTAATTCTTATCACATCAAAATTATCCATACTTAAATTTGATGAATCCAAAAATAAAGTATCATCTATAAAATCATGTGTTACTCATAAAGATCACATAATCTCAAGCATAGTAACCACATCTCATATCAGAGGTACATTCTTAAAAAATACCTTTCATTTAATAAGTACTGAAGCTGCAAGTAATGGCAAGCAAGCATTTTTTGATCAACTTATTTTTATACTTCATGATAATTTTTTTCATCAATTTACGATAAACATAGGTCAAATAATTAATAATTAATAATGTGTAATTAACAATTATATAAAAAACATAACTGTAATTATTATTTCCAGGGATTATATAAACTTTTTACATAAAATCAAAATATCCTTTTTTTCTTTTTTTTATACTCTATTTTTTAATCTTTATCCTACATTCTATATTCTTATTTTATTCCAGTTCCATCACAACTTCTTCTAACATATCCTTTACAATAGTTCTCTCATCATAAAATATTTTATGAGCAACAAAAATCATGGAAAGTAAATTTATATTATCAGTTCAGATTTTATCTATTTCAGATTTACTTAAAGTAAAATCAGGCTCTATAAATTCTATTTTTTTAATTAATTTTATATGATTTCAAACAAAATCTATAGTTTTAAAATACTCTTTAATAAAATTACATTTTCATCATCATCCAGTTATAAAAAATTTATTAGGACATACCTTTCAATCAATCACATCTTGTAATCATGCAACTATACACACTTTTAATGTATCTAAAAAAACTTCTTTTTCCTCAAAAAAATCTTTTTCTATTTTTTTGATTATTTTTTCAGTAGGAATTATTTTCTTTTGTTTAATTTTCTTAAATAAATCATTCATTCAAATATTTATTTTTGTAGTTCCAACAATTTCATCTGATTTTTTTATTGATATAGATGTTGCAGAATTTCATATATTAATAACAACTACATCTGTTTGTTCATCAAATAATTTAGTTATACTATATTCGTCAGGAATTATTGTAATTATTTCTTTTCAAAGTATTTTTCAAATTTCCTCTATTAATTCATATTTATTATTAGGAATAAACATATTAGTAATAGAAATAGAAATATTTTTTCCGGTTTTTCATATCAAATCCTTAACTTGTATAGAATCAATAAATATATGATTTATATTACTTGATAATATTTTTAAATCTTCTTTTAAATATCAGGTTTTTGTTTTAATATTTTTTACTGCTTTATCTATACACTCTTTTTCTTTTTCTCTAATTATATGAAATATCTCTTCTTTTTTTAATTTTTCATCCTTATACTTTCTCTGATAAGTAACTATACTAGAACTCAAAAAAACATCTAAAGTAATTGAATTTATTATGATTTTTTTTATATTATTATTTGGATCAACCTTTTTAAAAGCTATTTTTAAGTTTTCACATATAGCCTTTAAATCTAAGATTTCTCAATTCAAAATTATATCTTGTTCTTGTCTTTTTTCACTATATCATACTATATCAATTTCATCTTTTTTAAATTTACAGTTAGCAATCTTAATCCTGTAACTTCAAATATCAATTACAGCTATATTATCTGTTCATATTTCTTTTTTTTCAAACATAGGCATTATTTTTTAAAATTTTTTCATATTTTTAATAGCAAAGTATTTCAATCTTTTACATTTCCTGATCATATAAGAGCCATAGCTAAATCTTCAGTTATAAGTTCATCTCATGGAGATATATTTAATGCTCTTTTAAGTATAGAAATCCCTTTTTCTTGTTCTCATACCATAGCATAAGCCCATCATAAATTTCTCAAAACTTCAGCGTTATTTCACATCAAGTTATTTGATTTTTCAAGATATTTTATAGCTTCAGATGATTTTTCATTTGATAACAAAATAAACCCTTTTAAATAATTTCAGGTAGCTGAGTCTTTATTTAAAGATAACGCAAAATTGACTGCCTTCGCTGCTTGAACCAATTTTCATTCATACAAATATATATCAGCTATTTCCTCATATATTCTATAATCCTCACAATATTTCATTGTGGCATCTTTAAGAATTTCCAAAGCCTCTTTGAAATTTTTGTTTTGTTTTAAATTCTCAATTTTCACTATTAAATCTTTTACTACATCCATAATTTTATAAACAATTTATATTAAATAAAAATAATTCTAATTTCACTAGTAAATTTTAAAGAAAAAATACAAAAAATCAATTTTTATTTTCAAAAAATTTGTTTAAAAAACAATATTAACTATAATTTTTTAAAAATATCTAGTTAATCCCTTACTTATTAATCAAAATGAAAAAAATATATCCTTTCTCTGAAATTTTAGAAAAATTTTTTAAACCTCTTATACAAAAGAAAAATATCACACTTAAAGCATTAATTCCAATTACTTTTAGTAGTGTTTTCAATATAGTATCAGTTTACTTAATAAAAGAAATAACAAATAAGCTAACTAACTGATTTCAAGAAATTTCATTATTAGTTATCATACTTATTACTTTAGTTTTATTAAATTATATAATTATTTATGCTACAAGGAATTGGACTCATGCTGTATTATGGCCTGAACTAAGAAAATATCTTTATAGTAACTATATACCAAAATACCTTTATATAGATAATAACTATATAGAAAAACAATGAACTTGAAAACTGATGACTATGGTAGATAAATGAATACATTCTTGGGTTGATTTACTAAATAAATTTTTAGAAGAAGTACTACCTAGTATTATAATGATTATTTCTTCTTTTATATTTATTTCATTTATAAATATATATTATGCTTTTGCTTTAATTATTTTATTTATTTTTACTCTATATTTTACCTATCATTTTCAAAAAAAAGCAAAATCACTAAGAGTTGAAAGAAGAGAATTAAATATAGCATTATCAAGAAGATTTGTAAAAGTTTTAATGACAAAATTTGAAATTTTACAAAATGATAAATGATTGGAAGAAACAAAAAACATAACAGACTCTTTAAATAAAAACAAAAAAATAAACTTTAAAATAAGAGATTTAACAGTTTTAACTGGTATCTTTACAAAATTTATCATTGACTGAAGTAAAATATTTTTAATAATTATTTTCGGATTTTGATTATTTTGAAATATCATAAACTTTTGAGAATTTGTGGCTTTAATGTCTATTGCATACATACTAGACCAAATTTTAAGTAAATTTATTTTTTTATATATAGATTTTACAAATATATATGATGATATAGAAAAATTATGGGGATTTTTTGATAATGCTCCTATGATAAAATGATATAAAAACTGAAAAGAATTTATTTACAAAAAATGAGATATAGATATTGTAAATCTAGATTTTAAGTATTTCAAAGACAAAATCTATGACAATTTCAATTTAAAAATTGAAGGATGAAAAAAACTTGCAATAGTTTGACCAAGTTGATGATGAAAAACAACTCTAATCAAACTTTTATCATGATATATTCACCAAAATGCCGGAGATATATTAATAGACTGACAAAAAATATCAGAAGTTTCTCTGAAAAGTTATTACAAAAATATATGATACTTAACTCAAGAACCATCAATTTTTGATTGAACTATCTATGAAAATCTAACTTATGCAATTTATAGAGAATTAGAAGATGGTGAATTAGATAAAGTTTTAAAATTATCTAAATGTGATTTTGTACATACTTATGAAAAATGATTACAAACAGAAATTTGAGAAAGATGAATAAGACTTAGTTGATGACAAAAACAAAGACTTGCAATTGCAAAAATTATGCTAAAAAATCCAAAAATAATTTTCTTAGATGAACCAACTTCAGCAATGGACAGCTTCAACGAAGATGAAGTTTCAGAAGCTTTATATAATCTATTTAAATGAAAAACAGTAATTATTATTGCTCACAGATTACAAACAGTAAAACATGCAGATAGAATAATCTATATAGAAAATTGAAATATAGTTGAAGACTGAACTCATAGTGAACTTGTAAAACTATGATGAAAATACAAAAAAATGCTTGATTTACAAAGTGGATTTTAGAAAATATATAAAACATATATACAAATCGTATATTTTTTTATTAAAATTAATTTGATTTTATTTAAAAAATACTTATTCTTACTTTAATTATAAACTTAATTTTTAAAAAGTAAGAGATATGAATAAAATAATACTTTTTGAATCGCAAAAAATTCGTAGAGTTTATTATAACGATGAATGGTATTTTTCAGTTATTGATGTTGTTTGAGTTTTGAGTGAGTCAATAAATCCTACAGATTATCTAAAAAAGCTTCGTAAAAGGGATTCAGAACTTTGAAATTACATAGGGACAAATTGTCCCCAGATAGAAATGATTGGAGAAACTTGAAAAAAAAGAAAAACTTTAGCTTGAAATATAGAACAAATTTTTCGTATAATTCAGTCAATTACAAGCCCAAAAGCTGAACCATTTAAAAGATGGTTATCAAAAATATGATATGAAAGAGTTCAAGAAATAGAAAATCCAGAATTAGCACAAGATAGAATAAAAGATCTTTATGAGAAAAAATGATATTCTAAAGATTGGATAGATAAAAGACTTCGTGGAATTGCTATTCGTCAAGATTTAACAGATGAATGGAAAGATAGAGGAATTACAAATAACAAAGATTTTTCTATATTAACAGCAGAAATAAGCAAAGCTACTTTTGGTATGACTCCAAGTGAATATAAAAAATTTAAAAATATTCCTGAAAAATCAAAAGCAAATTTAAGAGATAATATGACAGATTTAGAGCTTATATTTACAATGCTTTGAGAAAAAGTTACAACTGAAATTTCAAAAACAGAAAAACCTGAAAATTTTGAAAATAATAAAAAAGTAGCCAATAGATGATGAAAAGTCGCTTGAAATGCAAGGAAAGAAACAGAAAAAGAGATTTGAAAAAGTGTGATTAGTTGAGAGAATTTTTTAGATAGTAAAAATAAAAAAAAGTTAGGAAATTTTTCATAATTTTATTTAAAAAAATTATGAAAAAATTATTTAATTAATTAAATTTATAATGGAGCAAAATATTACAGGTAAAATTATCAGATTTCTAAGTCCAATAAAAGATTCTCCTTGGGTTTATATTAGAGCAATATACATTTATTCAAGTTGGGGAATAAATTGAGTCATACATATATTTTTTCTTCAAAAAATTACTTTTGCATTAGAAACTAAAAATTCAAATTTATTAAATACAATCTTATTATTTTATATAGCCTATTTTATATATTTTTATCTAACAAGCTTTTTACTGAGAAATATTGAGTATGAAAATCTATCTCAATTATTGAAAGATGATTTGATAAATGGTGAGAACAAATGCATTATACAATAAGCGAATGAAGTAAATTGATTGTGTATATACTTTTTACCGCTTTTATGCTTTTTAATGCAAATTCACTATATCTACTAATTTTCATTTTAATATTAATTTGATTTTATATCATAGCAAACAAAATAAATTATTTTTGTTTAAAATACAGAACTCAAAGATGGGATATAAAAAATCTATATACAAAACAAATAGTAAAAATTATTATGTCTAAAAATGAGATTTTTCAATCAATAATGAAATAAATATTCTAGATGAATACATAAACAAAATGATTCATTTTAATAAAAAAATGTGATTACCTATTAATTGACTCTTTTTTATACCTGATTGAATTATTTTAATTACTTTGATATCAGTTTTTACTTCTTATGAAAAGATGTTTTAGCTTGAAATATGAGTTTATCAACTTTAGTTTGAATTTCTTGAAGTATAATAATAATGCAAAAAGCAATTGAAAATTGAATTGAGTTTTATAAAAATATTACAAAAGATTTTACTGTTATTGAAAATTTATGGACCTTTTTTGATAATACTCCTCAAATTGAAGGATATGATACATGAAAGGATTATCTTTGGTTAAATTGAACTTATGAAGTAATAAACCTTAAATATGCTTATGTAAAAAATAAAGATGTTTTTGAAAAATTTAATTTAAAAATTGAGTGATGAAAATACAAAAAAATGCTTGATTTACAAAGTGGATTTTAGAAAATATATAACATATATACAAACCGTATATTTTTTTATTAACATTAATTTGATTTTATTTAAAAAATACTTATTCTTACTTTAAATTATAAAGTTAATTTTTAAAGTGAGTAAAATTTATTTTTTAAATTTTAGATATGTCAAATAATACTTTATCAATATTTGAATGAAAGAAAATTAGAAGAATTTACTATGAAAAAAAGGAGAAATGGTATTTTTCAGTTATAGATATTATTTGAGCTTTGACTGATCAAGATGATTATTTTAAAGCAAAAACTTATTGGACTACTTTAAAAAATCGTTTAAAGAACGAATGAAGTGAAGTGGTCACAAATTGTGACCAGTTGAAAATGTTGGCTCAAGATTGAAAAATGAGACTTACAGATGTTGCAGATGTAGAGACTATTTTGAGAATTATTCAAACAGTTCCAAGTAAAAAAGCTGAACCTATTAAATTATGGCTTGCAAAAGTTGGTTATGAAAGAATGCAAGAAATAACAGATCCTGAAAAATCAATAGATAGAGCAAGAGAAAATTGGCTAAAAGCTTGAAGAAGTGAAAAATGGATTACTATGAGAATGTCATGACAAGAAACTAGAAATAAACTTACTGATTATTGGTCTGAAAATGAAGTTGAAAAGTGAGATGAATTTGCAATACTTACAAATATAATTCATAGTGAATGGACTGAACTTTCTGTGAGTGAACATAAAAAACTTAAAAATCTTAAATCTAAAAACCTAAGGGATCATATGACTGAAGCAGAGCTTATATTTACAAGTTTAGCTGAATTATCAACAAGACAAATATCAGAAACTATGAAAACAAAGTGATTAGAACAAAATAAAATTCCAGCAAAAAAATGATGACAAATAGCAAAAAATGCAAGAAAAGAGCTTGAATCAAAAACTTGAAAAAGTGTGATTAGTGAAGAGAATTTTTTAAAGAGTTGAGAGAAAAAGAAATTAAAGTAATTTAGATTTTAAGTTTTAAAATATGTATAATTTTTTAGATTCGAACCTTTTTCAAACATTAATAGCTTTTTTTGTCTGATTAATAGCTATATTTATATATTACAAACAAAAAAGAGATTTTAAGAGTGATATAGCTAAGTTAATTTATTTAGAAATTAGTCCTATTTGAAACAGAATGCTAGTAAATTATTTATATTAAAATATTGTAAATATAATAAAATTAAATATACTAATTAAAATTTTATTAACTAGTTATTTTATGAAAATTTTAAACAATTTTGATACTAAGTTAAAAGACAAAGAATACGAAAAAGCTGTAAAAATTAATTGAGCTGATAATGTATTGTTAGTTCAAAGAAGTTTTATATATCTATTTGTTAAATGATTTATTCCTTTAATTATTTATATATTTTTTGCTTCTACTTTATTATATTTTGCAATATATTTTAAAGAATATCCATTAATTTATAAATCTATAATTTGAACCGTTTTATTTTTTTGAGTTTTTGTATTATATAAATTTTTCTATATATATCTAGATTATAAATATGACTTTTCTATATTTACATGTAAAAGAATTTTTACTTATAAACAAGAATGATTATTAAATTCAGATTTTAAAGATTTACCTGCAGAAAAAATAAGATC
>DHWA01000001.1:0-63711 GCA_002412935.1 Patescibacteria group bacterium UBA5194
GCACTTCAAATTACAATTTACATTATTTATTTTTTTATAATTTAATAATATGCCAAATTGAATCGACTCTAAATGAGATATTTTAATAGATGAAAATGTATTACTAAAATTACCAAATGAAGAATCACAATTAACATGAAAATTATCAAATAAAGCATTACAACTAACATGAAAAATATCCAATCAGTCATGTGCTATAATGAATTCAGAAGTATTATTAGATATAAATTTTAATAATAATATAGATATTGATACATTTTATACAAATATTGAAATATTTATAAATATACTAACTAATTTAAAAATTGATAATATAGATACATTAAATAAAGTATTAGAACTAAATAATAAGATTAATACATACATAACATTTAATATAAATACAATTCTTAATCTATCAGACAAAGAAAGAATGTGAATCAAAATAACTTTTATTAGAATTAATGATTTAATTGAAAAAAAAATTTCATTTATTTGATTTTTATGAATAAATGAAATAAATGAAATTTTAAGACCAATTAAACCAAATTTCAAATACACTTATTATTTATTTGTTCCTCCAGATAAAGAATTACCTAAAGATATTTCTCCTATAGATATAATTACTCAATTAAAAAGTGATTCTGATATATATTCTAATCAAACAAAATTTGAAATTACATTTGATAAATTAAAAGTAATATGTACTAAATTAAAATTTAATCAACAAAATACCTTAAGTAATTTAACTCCAATACAATTAAAAGAGATGATTGCTTGCTTAGATTTATTATTAGAACAAATTGAATCAGTTATAGAAAAAAAATGATTATCAGAAAATAAAGAAGAAGAGTTATTATCTTTCCGTAAGATATATTTATCAAAAGCAATTATCAAAGTTAAAGAAAGTTCATCAAAAATAGAATTTCCTAAAAATATAAGTAATTACTTAAAAATATTTAAAAATACCTCATTAGAAAATAATAAAATTGAAAATTTAAGAACAAATGATAATGCTTTTGCTGAATTTAAAAATACTTTTACTAATTTTCAAGAACATCTTATAATAAATAAAAATTTATTAAATGAAATTGAAAAAGAACGTTTAAATGAATTAAAAGAGACTTTATTAATATTAAAAAACATTTTATTAGATGTATTAAAAATTGATAAAAATAAATTACCTCCATGAAAAAAAATTATTTATAACGCTTCTAGAATGTTATGATTTATTGATTGATACAATGATAAACAATTATTAGCTAACTCTTAATAATAAAAAATTATTTTACTTTCAATATTTAACTTTATATCATTTTTCTAGCTATAATCTGCGAATTTCTAGGGTATTCCTTAGGAGTTTTTTCATTTTTTCTAATAAAAACTAAACTTCTTTTTTGTCATCATAATTCATATTTTTTTATATATACAATTTCAGATTTAAGTTTAATCAAAGCTACATCTCATTCTATAAGTTCATTTTCATTATCCATTTTATAAGCTATGAATATTCATCATACTTTTAGTAATGGAATTGCGTATTCAAGCAAAGTAGGGAAGTATGCAGTTGCACGAGAAAGTACAAAATCAAAACTTTCTCTATATTCTTTATCTTGTCATAAATCCTCAGATCTAGAATGAATAGTTTCTACATTTTTAAGTCATAATTGTAAAGTAAATTCATCTATTGCTTTTAATTTCTTAGCAACTGAATCAATTCAGTAAAATTGATTTTCAGTAATCTGTCATTCTAAATTTATTTCAGGATCTTTTTCCTGTATATTATTATAAATAGCTAGAGGAATAAGAGGAAAACCTCATCATGTTCAGATATCAGCAATTTTTCAAGATAATTGTATAAATTTAGTTAACATTAAACTATCAATAAAATGTTTTTCTATAATTGATTCATCATCTCTTAAACTTGATAAATTAATTTGGTCATTTTTTTCTTTAAACATAACTAAAAAATCCTTGAATTTTTTTAATGTATCTTCACTTAAATTGAAATTATAAGATTTAAATAATTTTTGTAACATATTTTTTTTTAAATTAATTAATTAATCTCTTTTATAAAGTCATATAATTTCACCATAAGATAAATTATATGATTGCATAGCATCCAATAAAGTTTCTTTATCAATTCATTCTTCTAAATCTAATTTTTCTTTACTCAAAGCATAAATTTTGAAAAAATACCTATGAATTCAATGTCAAACAGGAGGACAAGGTCATCACCATTGTAAATTTCAAAAACTATTTAATCATCTTGTAAATCATGCAAAAGTATCTTTATTATCTTCAAATAATATTAAAGATGTTTTTCAGTTTGTTTTTATATCCCATGCTAAAAAATGAATAAATGTGTTTTTCGGAGCATCTGGATCATCTATAATTATAGCTAAACTTTTAGTATTTTCTGGTAAATTACTTATTTCAAGCTTAGGAATTAGATTACTTCAATCACAAGTAAACTTACTTCATAAAAATGCATTATTTTTAAAATCAGTTGAAGTAATCTGCAACATTCAAATCTCAGCATATTTTAATGATACAATAATAACAACAAATGAAAGAATTAATAAAAGAACTCATAGTCACATAATCAATAATACCATTTTTTTCATAATATTAAATTAAATATAAAACCATTATATACAAAATTTTAAAAAGTAAAATTTGAAGTTTATGTAAAAAAAAGTAAAATACATATACTTAATATATATCATTTAAAAAAATGCTTCTTACAAAAACACTCCTACATACTACAGATAACTATATCAAAGCACTTGAAAAGGCATGAATTATAGAAATTAATGATCTAATAAATCATTATCCTAGAGATTATGAAGATAGAACAAATGTGCTTGATACATTTTCATACTTAAATTTAAAAGAAAAAAATACTATTTTAGTAACTTTAATTTCAATAGATACAACTAGGACTCAAAACTGAAAAACACTTACAAAAGCCATTATAGAAGACAAATCAGGTTTTATGTCTGAAGCTATTTGGTTTAATAAAAAATATTTTCCTGGTAATGTATTAGCTTCAAAATGAAAAAAAGTATTGGTTAGTGGAAAAGTAAAATATGAATATGGTAAAGTAACTTTTATGTCTCCAGATATAGAAACAGATCTCACAAAAGTAACATGAGTTATAGTTCCAATTTATCCAGATATAAATTACCTTCCTTGATCATGGATAGCGTCTAAAATACCACTTTTAATGAGTTTTTTTGATGAGATAAAAGATACTCTACCTGAAAGCATAATAAAAAAATATGATTTTATTGAAAAAAAAGAAGCTCTAAAAAAACTTCATTTTCCAAAAAATAAACAAGATATTGAAATTGCTAAATATAGACTTGCTTATGAAGAATTATTTGAGATAAATTATAAAACTTTATCTAAAAAATTTAACATTTTTAAGCAAACAGAATGAAAAAGTCTAGCAATTCCTCTAAATCCTGAATTAATAAAAGATATACTAACAAAACTTCCTTTTACTCTCACTAATTGACAAAAAGTCTCACTTTTTCAAACATTAAAAGATATGGAAAAAAATCATTCTATGCAAAGACTTTTAGAATGAGATGTATGAACTGGTAAAACAATAATTGCTCTCATAATAGGAATTCATGCAATAATAGAGAGTAAAAACTCTATTCAAGTTGCATTTATGGTTCCTACAGAAATCCTAGCTAGACAACATTTTGAAGCAATACAAGAATTATTATCATATTATAATTTAACTTCAAATTTACTAGTTTGAAGTACGACTGCAAAAGAAAAAAAAGAAATTAAAAATCTACTAAAAAATTGAGAAATAGATATAATAGTTTGAACTCATGCTCTTATTCAAGAAGATGTATTTTTTAATAATTTATGATTTGTAGTAGTAGATGAACAACATAGATTTTGAGTTAAACAAAGAGAAACTTTAGAATCTGGAATTTGAAATAAATCAGGACTTGTTCCTCATGTACTCAATATGACAGCAACTCCAATCCCAAGAACTCTAGCCTTGACGCTATATGGAGATCAAGATTTATCAGTTATAAAAGAATATCCAGCTTGAAGAAAGCTAATACACACAAAAGTAGCAAAAAGTGATGAGGAAAGACAACAAATAGAACTTTTTGTAAGAACTCAAATTGAAGCTTGAAGACAAGTATTTTGGATATCTCCACTTGTAGAAGAATCAGAAAAAATTGATCTAGCAAATGCTATTTCTACTTTTGAATTTTTACAAGATATTTATCAACCATTCAAAGTTTGATTACTTCATGGTAAGATGAAACCTAAAGAAAAAGAATCTATAATGAAAGATTTTAGTGACAATAAAATTGCCGTATTATCAAGTACTTCAGTTGTAGAAGTATGAGTAAATATTCCAAATGCAACAATAATGTGTATAGAATGAGCTGAAAGATTCTGACTATCACAACTTCATCAATTCAGATGAAGAGTTGGTAGGGGAGAATATCAATCTTATTGCTATCTATTTCCAAGTAAATGAAACTATACAGATAGACTCAAAGCAATGGAAAGAACAAACAATTGATTTGAACTTGCTGAAATAGATTTAGAGCTTAGGTGACCAGGTGAAGTTTACTGAGTAAGACAAAGTTGATTACCCGACTTAAAAATCGCAGATTTAAAAGACCTAGAACTTGTTAGTCAGATTAGGGAAGATATAGAGGAGATGTTGAAGGAATAATAAAAAATAAATCAATCATTCCAACTCTTTATGAAACATTTTAAACATTATTTATATAATCACTTAATTCACTTGTAAATCACATACTTTTATATCTTTCAATTAATTTAGAATAAAGCAATTCTTTAATTTGCTGAATACTTGAAATATCTAAATGATTATATTTTTTTATTAATTCTTTTATAACTGGATTATTTGGATAATTATTTCATAATAAAAAAGACAATATTCATCAATTCTTAAATAATTCTCCAATATTATCTAAATTTATATTATAAATTTTATTTCTAAATAATTGATGGATTTCTTTATGAAAAACCATTGGTAAATCTAGAGTATTACATTCTTGTATCACTTGTATATCTGAATTTTGTAAAATTTCTAACATATAATGATAAGCCAAATTTTCCATTACTCTAAAAAAAGACCCCTCATTTATAATATGTTTTGAATTATTTTTATAATATAAATAAATTTTTGAAATATTTACTAGATTTATAAATTTATGTCAATAAAAATCTAGTAAATTTAAATTACAAAAATTATAAATAAGTTCTTCAAAAAAAAGTTTTCAAAAAATTCTTGACCCTATCTTTTTCTGAATTTTTTCATCAGTTATATATGTTAAACTAACAATCAAAGAATTTTCTGTAGGGGTTTTCTCATAATTATCTATTCTTATATATGAATCTATAATATCAAGCACCCAATCTTCTATTTCTTCATAACTTGCTGTAAGAAAAAAATTTCTTATTTCCTCTTGCTCATCATATTCTAATTGTTCTTTTTTATAATCTTCAACTCCAGCATCTCTAAGCTCTTTTACTTTTATTTTAAAATTTTCAACTGCATCTGATAATACTTGTAATTGAACTGGATCTATTTTATTATCTGTACTTTCGCTAGGGGTTAATAATGTCATATTTTTTATACTAAAATTCTAAATCCCTCTTAATATAAACACATTTCTATCTAAGTCAATATTTTTATTCAAAAATCCAATGATTTGTATGATAATTATTTTATTTCTCAATAATATTACTTTGATTTTTATCTAAACTCTGCTCAAATCTCTTCATAAGTAATAAATAAAAAATTAATCCAAATATATAAAATAAACTATCTTTGATCATCGAAATAATACTTTTAGTTAATCATATAACAGTGATTTTTGTTTCAGGAGTAAGTAATGTAAGCAATTCAGTTATTTTTTGACTTATATTTATAGTTTCTTTGTGTAAATATATATCTTCGATAATCGAATAAATTGAATCCATATCAAATGTAGAAAGATTGATAAATCTAGAAATTATATATCATAAAACCCCGAAAAATATAAATAATCCGATTATATTCCAAAAAATACTTCCTATATTATCTTTTGTAAGGAAAATCGATTTTTTGAAATTATCACTTGAAAAATCATCGTGAACTACAGCATAAATTAGCGATAAAAATGATCTTAATCATCTAAATATAGTAAAATAAACAAATATAATCAATGCTCAAATTATCAAAATAGCTCAAATTACTTTATCTACAAAAATTACCAATAATCAAACAATAAGTATCAAAGAGGGAATTAATGCAACATATTTAAATATATACCGATAAGTATTAAATATCTTTCAAATAGAAACAAATCAATATAACAAATTAGCATTTTTACTAACCAATTTTCAATTAAAAGAATCATTTATACTTTTTACTAGTGAAATATAAAAAGGTATTTTTAGAATTGCTATACTTAAAGCAATAAATCCATATATAATTGCAAAATATCACATATTTATGTATGAATTAGCATCAATTCCTACATCTTTATTTACATTTACAAATTTAAAAGCAATTGAAAATATATATTTTCATAATAATGATATAATAATTCAAGATATCAATACAAATATCACATAATACAAACTTATACCAAGAAAATTTTTTGCAAATAATATGAAACTTTCTCCAATTCTAGATAAAAAACCTTGTTCTTTAGTTACCATAAACATTTATTAAAAAATAATTTATTTTTGTCATTGCGAGTGAAACGAAGAATTCATTAAACTTGATTAAATACATAAAATAATACTTAAGCGATTGTTCATAAAAACTCCACAATGACAGTATTTTCTATATTTTTTCAACAAGTAATTCAAAAATCTTTAAAAAAACTGTTTTATCTAAATCATCCAATTCATCTTTTGTAAATTTAGATAAAACCCAGTCAGAAACATCATAATTTGTATTTAATCAAATTCATATTTTTATCCTTTTCCATTTATCTCAAAAATGAGAAATTATACTTTTTACTCAATTATGTCATCCAGCACTTCAAGTATCTTTGAATCGGATTTTTCAGAAATCCATACTTATATCATCATAGATTATGATTACATCTTCCAAATCAATCTTATAAAAATCCATTATTTTTCTAATAGATTCTCAAGAAATATTCATAAAAGTAAGAGGTTTCAAAAGTATAGTTTTTTCTCATTTTATAAATCCATTTGCTATACTTCACTTAAATTTTGAGTCTTCTTTGAAATCACTAAAACCTTCTTTTTCTTTTAAATAATCCAAAAATAAAAAACCTAAATTATGGCGAGTAAATTCATAATCTCTACCAGGATTCCCAAGTCAAACAATTAATTTCATAAAAAAATGAGTTAAATTTTATAAATTTAACTCATTTTAACTTTTTTAATATATTATTCAAACAAATCTTTTGAAATATCTATTTTTTCTTTTAAATATTTTACATTATCTTCTCACGAAGTAAGTATTTTCTTATCAATCTGTAATTTTGTATTATTGATTTTTTTATCATAATCAAATTGATTTAAACAATATTTCATCGAATTGATTCTAGCTTTTTTCTTATTATCACTTTTTACAATTATCCATGGACAACACTTTGTATGTGTCTTACTAAAATTTTTATATTCAGCAAGTGTGTATTTATCCCATAATTTCTGTCCAACTTGATCAATAGGGGAAAGTTTAAATTGTTTTAATGGATTTCTCCTTCTCTCATCAAATCTTTTTGCTTGCTCTTCTTTTCAAACAGAAAAATAAAATTTTATGATTTTGATTCCTGAATCAACAAGCATCTTTTCAAATTTTGGAACATCTTCAAGAAATTGTTCATATTCTTTTTTTCTTACAAATCACATAACAGGTTCTACTCAAGCTCTATTATACCAGCTTCTATCAAAAAATACCATTTCTCATGCACTTGGTAAATTTGATATATATCTTTGAAAATACCACTCAGTTTTTTCTTTTTCTGAAGGTTTTTCAAGGGCTACAACTCTAGCTCATCTTGGATTTAAATATTCTGTAAATCTTTTTATAGTTCAACCTTTTCATGCAGCATCTCTTCATTCAAATATTATCAAAACTTTTTCTCAAGTTTCTTTTATAAATTTTTGTAATTTAAGTAATTCTAGTTGAAGTTCAATAATAACTTTTTCATATGCTATATTTTCTCTTTTTACACAAACTTGAGCATAAGTTTTAAGTTTTTCTTCTTCTAAACTAGGACAATGCATATATTTTTTTTCAACATTTTTTACTACATCAATAAGTTTAACTTCTTTTTCTATTTCAGTTTCTTTTATAAAATCTTCAGCAACTTCAAGTAAATCATCTAATTTCTTAAATTCTTTCTTTGCTTTTTTATCAATCTTTTTTTTATTTTTATCTATTAATTCATGAGTTTTATTAACAAGAACTTTTAATTCATCTATCTCTCACTTTCATTTTAACTCATCAATAAATGCTGTTAATTCTAATATAAGAGTTTTTAAAGATTCTTCATCAATCTTTCTAAGGTTATTGAAAATTTCATAAAAAATTGAAGGCATAAATAAAAAAATTACTAATTAAAAATTATAGGTTAATAATCTAGTTGAAAAATTATTAATATATCAATATTAAATCATATACTTTTATAAATGTCAAGAAATTGAAAGTATTTTTTTATATTTTTAATAAAAAAAGAAAAATCTCCTTAAAATAAAGGAGAAAAGTATTCATAAAATATATAATTTCTATTTTTTAAAATTGTCATACTGAGTGTAACAAAGTATCTCTTGAGTATTGTTTTATTAAATTATTATCGTTTAAGGGATCCTTCATTATCATTCAGGATGCTCGCGAAGACAGTCCTTTAGGGACAAAGTATTATTTCATAAACTTATTATGAATCTCTTTTAATTTAGGATTTGTTACATGAGTATAAACCTGAGTAGTAGTAATACTAGCATGTCCTAACATCTCTTGAATACTTCTAAGATCGGCTCCAGCATTGAGTAACGTTGTTGCAAAGCTATGTCTCAATGTATGAGCCGAAATATCTTTCAATATACATCATTTTATAGCATATTTTTTTATTGAATTTGTTATAAAAAATCTAGATAATCTTAAACTTTCTTCATCTATACTTTTTATATCTTCATTTTTAAAATTATGTCTGATAAAAAGGGGAGCATAGTTATCATTTCTCTTATCTAAGTAATTTTGTATCAATTCACAAGCCTTTAGAGTCAGATAAACAACTCTGAGTTTTCTTCATTTTCATCTTACTGCAAATTCTTTTGTATCTAGATTTATATCATTTTTATTTAATGCTGTTAGTTCTGAAATTCTAAGTCAAGTAGAATAAATACACTCCATAATAGCCAAATCACGAGCTCAAACAAGTGTATTATTATCTGGTACATTAAAAAGTCTAATAAGCTCTTCTTCTGTTAAAAATTCAACTCTTCTTGTTTCTTGTTTTATGAGATCTATTGAAGTAGGGGAAAGTGTCTTAATTCAAGTTTTTTCTAGATATTTTAAAAAGCTTCTAAGAGTTATCATATAAGCATTTGCAGTTTTAATTGAAATTTGTTTTTTCGATTTTTTGTATATATATGATCTAAATCATTCAGCTAAATCCAAATCTATTTTTTCTACATCTATATTATCTTCGTTTTTTATTTTTAAATACTCCCCAAAATACCTAAGATGTCTATCGTATTGTTCTACAGTCTTGGGTGATTTATTTTTGATTACTTCTAACCAATTTAGAAATTTATCATAAGCTTGTGAGAATTGCATAGAATATAAAATATAGAATATAGGAATGTTTAAATTAAAATATATTTTATGCATTTAAACTATTAATTCAAATCAAGTTTATTATTTTTAGTCTTTAATCTTTTTGCTTTAATCTTTAGTCTAACTTTTGTCAAGTAAATTAATGCAAAAACTTTTGTGAAATTTATCACAATATATTATAATAGATTTAAGTTAAGGAAATATAAATATTATTATTTAAAAATAAACAAATGAATTACAAAACTTTAAAATGAATGCTAGAATCACTTATAAAAGTATACAAATGTCCTATGTGTAATGCTGAGGTATCCGAAAATAATGTAGATATAGTTTGAGCTGCATGAAATACAGTTAATATAGATATAGAATGTCAAAATTGTAAAAAACATTCTATGATAAAAGCTGAAATAAACAGTGTAAATATACTTCCTATCAATGTATGAGAAAACTGAATAGAATGACTTAAAAAAAGTCTAGAAAATATTAAATGACAAATAACTCAAAATAATAACCAAAATTCAAACTCAAAAAAAATAACTGACACAGAAATAGTTGATTTAAATAAAAGACTAAAAAATAATGATTTAAATGCCCAGGATTTATTTAATCAATAATAAATAATGACAGAAAAATCAAATTTAACTACAACTGAAAAAATAGATTATATATTTGATTATATAAAAAAGGAAGAGAAAAAAAATAAGATTAAAACCATTATTAAATGGTTTTTTAGACTTTTTATTCTTGCATATATTTTCTATGTTTATTTATATCTTCGGCCAATAGCTAGAGATTTTTACAATACTAATTTTCCAAATTTATGAACAACAGAAACCCAAAATAGTGACTCATGAAATAACTCGTGAGAACTAAATTGAGATATTCAAATTTGAACATTTAAATTAAGCAAAGAAAAAGTCGAACAAATTAAAACATTATTTTGTAAATAATAAAATTATGATAATTTTAGTAAAAATATTTTATGCTATACTATTTATATCATTATGATTTCTAATGATAAGATTTAGAAAAAATATTCACGATCGGACAGGGCATTGGTATTGGGCTGAAAAATATCTAGGTAGTGGGTGAACTTACTTAGTTTTACTATTATTTTGAATGTTTTTAATTTTCTTTTGAGCTATTTTTCCTTTTTGAGGATTGGAATTGTTGAAGAAATAAATATTACTTTAAAAGTTTACAAAATGAATATAGACTATAATCAACTACTTAAAAAGATTAAAACTATTTGAGATTCAATCCATAAGTTTTCATGAAAAGCTCCAGATATTGGTATTTCAAAACAATGGCTCACAGAATATGATATAACAATTGAACGTCAATTATGTAAATTTATCAAATCAATAGATAATAAAGCAGTTTTTTTCGCTGAAGAAGAATATGAAAATATAGCTAAAAAGTCTGATAATCTGCGGATTATTGATCCAATAAGTAATACATTTAATTTTATTCATTGATTACCTCATTATTCTATTTGTGTTTCACATATGGTCTTTTGAGAAGTATTATTTGCTGTAGTTTATGATCCATCTAGTGAAGAATTATTTTATGCTGAAAAATGAAAATGAGCTTATCTTAATTGAAAAAGAATTCATGTATCAAATAATAAAACTGATTTATCAATAATTATAAACCATAGAAAAGGTTTAGATATAACTAAACTGATAGAAAATTTTTATATGATGTGAACTATTCGTTCAATAGGATCTTTAGGTATTCATTATGCTTATGTAGCATGTGGAAGAGCTGAGTGTGCAATAACATTACCTAAGGACATATTTCCAGAAATGGCATGAAAATTATTAGTAGAAGAAGCTTGATGAAAATTTACAGACTTTAATTGAAATAGTATCTCATTAGAAACTAAATCGATTATAGCATCAAACACATTAGTACATGAGATTATTTTGAATAAATTGAAAAAGTAATACAAATGAATCAATATAAAATTACAAAAAAATAAATTTTGACATTTAAAAAAATCTAAATAATATAGCACTTATAAAACATAGGTGCTAATTTTATTTTATAATTTTAATAAATATGACTAAAAAAACATACAATTTTGAAGCTGAAACTGAGAGACTGTTAGAACTTTTAACTCACAGTATTTACTCTAATAAAGAGATATTTTTGAGGGAATTAGTATCTAATGCATCTGATGCAATAGATAAAGCTCGTATAAAATCTATAACAGATATAAATTATCTATGAGATAATAATAAATTTGAAATTAAAATAGATATAGATAAAGCAAATTCTATTATTATTATTGAAGATAATGGTATAGGTATGACAAAAGATGAGGTAATTCAAAATATTTGAACAATAGCAAAATCATGAACTAAAGATTTCTTAGAAAAAATAAAAGATTCAAAAGAACAAAATAATCTGATAGGACAATTTTGAGTTTGATTTTATTCTGTGTTTATGATTGCAGAAAAAATAGAACTAGAAACAAAATCAAATGAAAGCGAAAAATCTATAATCTGGACATCAGAAGGGAAATGAAAGTTTGAATTAAATGATTGAGAAAAAGAAAATAGATGAACAACTATAAAAATCCATATAAAAGAAAGTGAAAAAGAATTCTTAGAAGATTGGAAACTAAGAGAATTAATTAAAAAATATTCAAATTATATAAGTGTGCCTATTTTGATGCCTTCTTCTATCATTCCGGACACCGATCCGGAATCTACAAGCAAAGATAATAGAAAACTAGAACAAATAAATCAAACAAAACCTATTTGGGATAAACAAAAATCGGATATAAAAGAAGAAGAATACAATGAATTTTATTCTAGTATTAGTTATGATTTTGCAAAACCTCTGACTCATATACACCTAAATACAGAATGAGCAATAAGCTATAAATCTATTCTTTTTATACCAACAAAAAAGAATATGTTCAATAATAATGATGATGCATCAAAAGATTATGGACCAAAACTTTTTGTTCAAAATGTACTTATTCTAGAACAAGCTAAAGACTTATTACCAGTTTGGCTTAGATTTGTTTCTGGAATAATTTCAACAAATGATTTGCCTCTAAATATATCAAGAGAAATGCTTCAATCAAACCAAACTCTTGATAAGATAAAGAAATCTCTAACAAAAAAGATTATAGATAAATTAGCTTCAGAAATGAAAGAAAATAAAGAATATGATGAATTTTTATCAAATTATTCTAGATTTTTAAAAGAATGAATCTACTATGAGACAGAACTTAGAGAAAAACTTGCAGAAATAATAAAATTTAAAACTTTATTAAGTGAAAAGGAAATAACTCTTGATGAATACCTAGAAAAATCAAAAGCTATTATAAAAGATGAAAAAGAAGTAAAAACTATCTATTATATAACTGCAAAATCTGAAAGTGAAGCACTAGCAAATCCTTATATTGACCAATTTAGAAAAAAAGAAATTGATGTATTACTTCTTACTGATCCGATTGATGAATGGTTAATTCAAGTTCTAACTGAATATAAATGAAATAGCCTTGTATCAATTACAAAATCTGATTTAGAAATAGATGAGGATGAAAATACAAAAGAAAAAATAGAAGAAGATAAAAAAGAGTTTAAAGATTTATTTGAGCTTTTAAAAAATACCATCTGAAGTGATAAACTTGAAGCAGTAAAGCTTTCAACAAGACTTTGAGATAATCTATGAGCTCTAACAATAAAAGAGTGATGATTAACTCCTCAAATGGAAAAGATGATGAAAGCAATGTGACAACAAGTCTCTGAAAATAAAAAAATTTTAGAATTGAATACAAATCACAAAATTATGAAAATGATGCAAGAAGAATTTAAAAAAGATTTAAAATCAGAAAAATTAAAAAATCTAATGTTGTATACATACGAACAGGCTATTTTACTAGAATGATGAGAGTTACAAGATTATAAATCTTTTATAAATAGAGTAAATAATTTTATAGAAAAATAGTAAAAATTCTATAAATTTAAAAATCAATTTTGTTTTTTTTCATTTTATATATAATGATATTAAGTTTATTTTTTCAAAATTCTAAAAATATGACTACATTATTACTCGATAATAATACAAAATTTACTTTTTCAAATATAAATGAATTGAAAATTTTTGTATACGAGAACTATTGATATCCTGAAATAAATCAAAAAATTGAAGAAACTTGGTATAAAAATTGAAAACCTGATTTTGAATCTAAAACTTTTTCAAATATTGATGAACTTTTATCTGATCTAAAAAATTAAACTTATGTATCAGATTATCAAAAATAAAACTTTTTCAAAATCATACAAAAAAATAAATCCCAAGTATATAAAATTTATTGATTGAATTTTAAAAAGATTATTTATTGGGCCACCTTTTGAAAAAGAACACAATGTTCATCCACTTAGTGGTAAATTCAATAAATACCTTTCTATAAATATTACAGGAGATTATAGAATCATATTTACTATTGATAATAAAGATAAGATTATATATCTTTATGATATTTGAACTCATGCTCAATTATACAAATAAATAACCTTTCACAAGGTTATTTATTGATTTAAATATTATTATTTGGAATTTTATCCTAATCTACAATCGAAAAAATATTGATTAGATAGATTATTAAAACATTGCTCTAATGTTATATCATGCTTTTTTATAAGCACTTGACTTGGTTTTATATTTAAATCAGATAACATTGATATGATTTTTTGTGTCGTAGAGTCAAAAGCTCTTTCTCAATATGTACAATCATTTTCTAATAATACAATTATTTTATTTCACAATTCTGGAAATAATTCATTTAAATCCTCAATTGTATAATATCCACTTTCATCTAAAATTTCTCAGATATTTTCTTTTATTTCTTCTCATTCTTCACTCAAATAATTCCTTCAAATACCATCAATTGGAGTTATAACTGTTATTAGACATCAATTAGTATTTTTTAATATTTTTAGTACTCATTCATCTTTAAGACCAAAATGTATATCTCATTCTTCAATTCCTGATTGGTTAATCAATTCTTGAATTACTAACTTATACTTTGATTGCAATTCTTGAAAATATAATGTATCATTTCAGTTAGCAGATTGTCATGCTAATTCAAGTAATAATTGTTCTTGTTGCTTATTATTCATAGTGTTAATTGATTAAAAATTATTTATTTAAATATAAACATTAAATTATAAAAGTCAATAATCTTTACAACAATAGTAATAATAGTAAAATTATTTTTATAAAAATATTAGTTTTTTGTGTATTTTTGTATAAAATTCTACAGACTTTATTTATTATAAAACCAAATATATGAAATTAAAAAGATTAAGTGTGTATTTTGTACTATTTTTCTCTAGTTTTCTATACTTTTCTCAATCCCAAGCAATTGAAATCAAGATTATACCAGTATCAGAAACTAAAGTAATTACTAAAGATGAAACTGAAATAACAAGAAGAGATTTTTTTAGTTTTATTGCTCAAAATTATAAAAATGATATTCCTGCAACATATCAATATATAAATCTAAATTTTAAAGATATAGGTAATGATTTAGTGTTAAAAGAAGCATTACAAATACTTGTATATTCTGATGTTATTGAGAATAAAGATATAAAATTATTTCCAAAAAGACCATTAAATGCATATACTTTTTATAATTTTATAGATACAAAATTAAATCTATATGCTATTCCTAATGACGAAACAGAATCAAATTTAAGGAAAAGAAATACTAAAAAATTTGATTTAGTAAATGTAATGCAAGAATTAGAGAGTTTTCAAGAACAATTGTATGAAAAAGAAAATAAAGAAAAAAACACATCATTAAAACAAAAAATTTTTACAGATGTATATGAAACACTATTAAGTTCTCATTATAATAAAGATAATCTGTCAGATGAAAAACTTATAGATTCAGCTATAGATGGTTTAACAAAATGAACAGATGATAAATTTACTACTTATTTCCCACCTACTGAAAATAAAAGTTTTGAAGAGGATTTAAATTGAAAATACGAATGAATATGAGCATATGTAGATATGGAAACTCCTTGAGAATTTAAAATCGTTTCTGCTATATCATGAACTCCAGCTGAAAAAGCTTGATTAAAATGATGAGATATAGTTACTTTTGTTGACTCTAAAGAAATTACAAAAGAAAATACTTTACTAGAAGTAGTATCATGGATAAAATGACCAGCTGGAACAAAAGTAAAACTAACTGTAAAAAGATGAGAAGAAACCTTAGTAATTGAAATAGCAAGAGCTAAAATAATAATAAAAGAAGTAGAATATAAGGTAGTAAATAACAATATATTTTACATACAAATAAAAACTTTTTGAAATACAGTAAAAGATGAATTTGAAGTAGCTTTAAATTCAATGAAAGAAAATAACAATATAAATACTTTAATTCTAGATTTAAGAAATAATCCTGGATGATACTTAGATCAAGTAACTGATATGCTTTGATTTTTTGTAAAGGAAAATGAACCTACAGCTGTTATCAAATACAAAGATTTTAAAACAGTTGCCACATCAAGATGATATGATTTAATAGATTTTTCAAAATATAAAATAATAATATTACAAAATTCTTGAACTGCTTCAGCATCAGAAATAATGATTTGAACAATAAAAGATTATTATCCTGAAGCTACTCTTATTTGAGAAAAAACTTACTGAAAATGATCTGTTCAAACAATAAAATCTTATAATGATTGATCAGCTTTAAAATATACTATAGCAAAATGGTTTACATGAAAAACTGAAACTTGAATTGATTTAGTATGAATAAATCCAGATATAGAAGAAAAAATTGATGAAGTAAAATACAAAAACTGATATGATTCTCAATTAGAAAAAGCTATACAAATGGCTAAATAATATTAACACAAAAATATAAAAAATCTGGAATTTTAAAACAAGGACTGTTATGCTATAAGCTACTTCCACAGTAAAAAATTTCAGATTTTTTAAAGTAATACTAGTTATATAATAAATTAATTTACTTATTACAATTCAATTATGAAAAAAATTATTTTAATTCTTACATTAATTATATGTTCAGTTTTTTCATATAATTCAACATTTGCTTTAGAAAGTAATTCACCTTTAATACAAGCATACAATAATTTTATAATTAAGCTTGAAAATAAAATCAAATCAGAAGAAAACCAATTAATTATATTAGAAAAAGTAAAATCAAAAATAGAATCAATTTTAAAAACAAAAAAATTAAATAGTAAGTCAATAATTTTATTAACTGATTTAAATAATTTAAATAATACACAAATTAAAGAAGTAAAATCAAAATTAGATAATAGTTATTATACTGACACATTAAAAACTGAATTAGAAAAAAATACACTAAACAATACTTCTTATAATATTGATTATAAACAAATAGAATTAGAAAAAAAAGAAAAACAAAAATTTATTGATTTTAAAAATTCTTTCTATTTACCCACTTTTATATCAAATATTTTATCAATAAATAGAAAATTTTTATATGCTATTCAAGATAATGAAAGTAAAATATTTGAATTTTTAGAAAACAATAAGATAAAAAGAATAATTTTTACAAGTTATTATGAAATCACACAAGAAAATTATAATTTATATAATTCAAAATTTTGATATATTTTAAATTATAACTGAAAATACTTATTTATTGAAAATTATGAAATAGAAGACAAAATTCCTTATTCAGAAAGTTATAATTTATTTAAATGATTTATTACAAATAGTTGAACTACTTATTATAAAAATAATTCAAATTACTATTATTACAAATTTCAAAATTTTAGTTACATAAAAGATAATTATTGATTTTATATTAAAAATCTAGATTCTATATGATTAAATACAAAAAATATTGTCTTATATAAAAACTGAGATTATTATGCTTTTATTAGCAATTTTACTGAAGAAAAACTTATAAACCAAGATATAATCAAAAATATTAAAGATAAAGATTTATTTTTATCATATATTATTGATGATAAAAAAAGCTTAACGCACGAAACTGATAAATATTTTTTAGAGTTAAAAAGTATAACAGAAAATCTTACAAATTGACTAACAAAAGAAGAAAAAATCAAAGAAATTTATAATTATATTTTAAAAAATATTAATTATACTAACCCAATAGATTTAAGTAAAAAACAAATATTTTCTTGAATTGATACATATAAAAACAAAGATTGAGTTTGTGAATGATATGTAAAACTTATGGCTTATATGCTGATGTTTGCATGAATTGAAGATATCGATGTAATAAGATGATTTGTAATTAATGCTCCAGATTTCCCAAAAGTATGACATGCTTGGTTAAAAATATGAGATTATTATTATGATCCTACTTTTGATGATCCAATTTGAAATACTAAAGCTAAAGAATTTGATGAATATGTTTATTATAAATTACCCAAAGATTTATTTTATACAAACAGATATAATGTATCCGATTTACCTGAAGAATTAAAAACAAAATCACAAGTTGAATTAGAAAATATAGTTAACAAAAATCTATTTTATCTCGTAAGTAAATACAAAGATTCATGATATAATCTTATGAGATATACTTTGATGATGTATAAAAATGGTTTAAATTATAATGATATAATAAATATATCTACTTTAAAAAACTTAATTACTACATATGATGTAAATTGAAATGATATGAGTTTTTATAAAAACTGAGTAAAAATTTATATTAGACAATTTAAATATTATAGACTTGAAGAAAAAAATATAAAAGATGTTTTAAGTACAATAAATTATGATTTAAGCAATAAATCTATATTCAAATGGGACTTATGAAACTGAATTTATGAATATAGATTAGTTTATGAGTTAGTATTAAATTAAAATTAATCACTATTTTTTTAAAATACGATTTCTGGTTAATATCTTATTTTGTTCTAATTCTGTCTTTTTATAAATAGGAGTTGCTAGGGTTTCAAGAAGTTTTTTAGTATTATTTGAAATTTCAATTTTGTTAAAAATAATTTCATAAAAAAGTTCATCATAAATTCCACTAAAAAATTCATACATTCCCAAAGTATCTTTTTTGATATCCACAAAATCTGTAGCTACTCATTTTATCAGTTTTTTAGCATCTTCATCTGAATTACTTCTTATGAGATTTAGTATATTTTCTTTATTATTATTAATCATTTTATATCTATTTTAGTAGTTTAAACAATCAAATAGTATAAGAAAAAACCAAGAAAAAAATAGAAAAATCTAAGAAAAAGAAAAAAGCTATCAATTTTAAAATTATATTCATTTAAAAAATATTTTTCTTTATTTTTTCAATTTATTTCAACTTTTTGATTTATATTATACTTTATGATAAAATAATATATATTAATTAAAAAAAATTATGTGAGAAGAAAATATTGAATCTTGACTTGAAACTCAACAAAAAATCAATAAATGAAAAACTAATTTATTAGTTAATGATACAGTAAATAAAGTTGAAGAAATTATTGATATATTGGATGAAGAAAGTTATAAAAAAAATAAAACTATAAAAGTTATTAAAACTATGGAAATAAAAGAAGCTCATGAAATATGAGCTCTTCATTGAGTTGCACATGTTTGGATTTTAAAACCAAATTGAAAAATATGACTACAAAAGAGATCAATAAGTAAATCAAAAAAAGAAAAATGGTCTATTTCTGCTGCGTGACATATAAGAACAACAGAATCTCCAAAGCAATGATGAGTTAGAGAAACTTTTGAAGAATTATGAATAACTATAAATGAAAGTGATTTAATACCATTATGAATATATAAAAAAACTAAATGAAAAGTTTGAAGTGAAAAATGATTAAATAAAGAGTTAATTTTTGCATATCTATTAAAAATAGATGATAACACTAATTTTAAATTAGATGAAAAAGAAGTTGAAAAAATAGAATTTATGGATATAAATATATTTGAGAGAAATATTTTAGATCCTATAAAATCAAAAGTATTTTCAAAAAATAAAAGATATTTTCAAAGTATAATAAATAAGATTCGAAAACAAATAACATAATAAAATATGAATAATATTGATCTTCAAAAAAAATTTCCTGAAAACTATAAAGATTTTTTTTCTAGAAATGACTTAGTATTAAGTTGATGTTTTACTTTTCCTTGGTGACCTTCTTGAATATGAGAAAGATCAAATTATATTACATGTAAATCAAAAATACCTTTAAAATGTTATGTTTGATTTAAATTTAAAAAAGAAACCTGAATAATATTTAAAAATGTAGAATTTTATAATCTTATTTTAAAAAAATTTGAAATATATCCTTATGATAAAATTAATAAAGAAAAAGGAAAAATAACTCAGTTTATAAATATTTTTCTAGAAAATAATAATTTTGATAAGGGGATTGAAATAGAATTCTTATCAGAAACATCAAGATGACATTCTTTTTGATTCACATGAACTTCATCAGCTATAATATCTTTATGATTAAGTTTATTAACTTGAAATTTAGATATTAATTATCAACAAAATTACAATGATTTTATACTATCAGAAGAATTTAAAAATATAGAAATATTTGCATCAAAAATAGCTTTTATTTCAAAATATTGAAATAGTATATGACAAAATATAAGACATACTTTACATAACAACAAAGACCCTTCATTCTTTTTTTGAGAAAAAATTAATGATTTAACTTTAGAAAAGATTGAAAGTATAAAAACAAACTTTTACAAAATATGAAAAAAATGTTGAGAAAATTTGATATCAACACATATTCCATTTGATTATTATATGTTTTTTTCATGAATTACTACTGATTCAAAACAAGTTGTTAATTATATTAAATGAAATGAAAAAAGATATTGAGACTATTCAACATTTATTAATGATTTTATAATATGAAATGATTTTAAATGAATTGATACAAATTTATCTAAATATATCTTAAATAATAATTTAATATATGATTTATTAACAGAAAATATAAATATATTATGAATAAAAACTATTGAATTATTTAAAAAATTATTTGAAAATTGATATGATAATAACTTAATTGATGATTTTATTGAACACATAAATAATTATAAAAATGCTGTTTCTATTATAGAAAAACCAAGCTCTTTCACTGATGATTTTACATATATCTTTAGAAAAAATAAATCCAATTCAGAAGAACAAATCTGAATTATGCCTGCTTATTCTTGAAAATTTTGATGATGATATGTGGTTATAACAAAGCCTTGAATCTCTAGAAATACAATTGATAATACAATAAATGAATTAAAAAATATTTATCCAAATGTAGAAATGGAATATTGTTCCTTTATTGATTGAGAATCAAGTGATGGAATATTAGTTGAACAATATATATCAAAATGAATTTATTCAAATTATGTAGATAAAAATAAAGTTTTATATAAAAATAATAAATGAGAAATATTTTTATGAGAATATAATGAAATACTTGAAAAAGAAAAAGAATGATTATTATTAGATACTATTTGAAATAAAATATATTTTAATTGAATAAAACTAACATCAAAAGATATTCCTTCTCAAAATACTACAATAGAAGTACTTATAAAGCTCATTGATAATACAGAAAAAGACATCTCAAATAAAGAACTTCCAGTTTCTAGTTATACAAAAAATAAAAATGAAATGCTGGGTAAAATAGTTATTCCTTTGATTAATTTTATTGAAGAAAAAACAAAACAAAAACTTCCTCTTGTTTGTAAATGAAGCTTAAATGATTTTTATATAAAAATATGAAAAGTAAATATAAATATCTGAGTAATTAAGAAATTTTAGATCCCTTAATTTTTAGATAAAATCTAAAGTCAAATGCAACTTTTTTTAAAGTTATAAAAAACTTCATTAGGAGTTAAAAATCATAATCTTTCTCTAGGTCTGTTATTTAGAAGAATTACATACTTTTGTAATTCTTCTTTAGTTAAATAACTAAAATCAGTTCATTTTGGTAAAAATTGTCTAAGTAATCAGTTAGTATTTTCATTAGTTCATCTTTGCCAAGGAGAATATGGATGAGCAAAATATGTAGTCATTTTTGTCTCTCTTTCAATATCATAATGATAAGCAAATTCTCTTCAATTATCAAATGTCATTGTTCTTCTTTTATACTTTGGTAGATTATTAAAATCATTAATTATTGATTCAGATACACATTTTGCAGTAGAATTTTCAACTATATTAGCAATTAAATATCAACTTTTTCTTTCAACATTAGTAATAATTACTTTTTTATTTAATGCTTTCTTTTTTCAAACAACAGTATCCGACTCCCAATGACCTAAAGTACTTCTTTTTTCAATAATTTTAGGTCTTTTATCAATCATTCTTCTGTTATCAATTTGGTATTTTTCTTTTCTTCTGTTTTGATATCTTTTTCATTTTCTACGAAAATATTTTGAAATTAACTCAGGATGGTTATTATATATATAGCTGTAGATAGAGTCTTTTGAGAGTGGTGATTTATTTTCAAACCTCCATCTTCAGCTTATTTGTTTTGGAGAATAGTATTCTTTGATTTTTTCAAGAATAAATCATTCAACTTTTGATCAAGGTTTAATTCTACAGTATCGCTTTGAAGCGATACTTTTTCTTTTTTCTCGCTCTAAAAATATATTTCTTGGTATAAATTGTATTTTTCTTTTTCATTCAATTCTTAAATATTCATCTTTATTAAATTTAATTCATCATTTTCATCAAATATATCTATATTTAATTTCATTATATTTAACTCAATTATTCCTTAATAATCTGTAGATTGTAGTTTTATTTCTTCAAATTCTTTCAGCTACTTTGGGTATACTATATCATTCTTTTAATAGTATTCTTATTTCATATATTTCTCACTCTGAGATTTGTTTTATTCATTTTTTCATTTCACGAAATTAATTAGTATTACTTTTAGTATATTACATTTTTCTAAAAGTTGCATTTCGTGAAAGATTCTACCTTACTAAATTTGCAAAAGTTAAAAAATAAGGTATAATTATGTTTAAATTATACCTTATTTTTACATATAATTTCTGAAAATGGGAACAGAGACTTCTAAAAATAATTTAAATCCTCAATCATCTCAAATAGAAGAAAGTACTTCAGAAGTTAATGAAGTTACTGTTATTACTAAAGAGAGTGTTTCATATTCTTTAGAAAACGATAATCCAAATCAAAATAAAAAATTAACAGAGTGCATTGAATCTCAAAATAGTCTTACTAGAATTTATCTAGTAAGACATTTACCATATAAAGAATGTCCCGAATATTCATTATATGAAGATATTAGAGATAAATTAAAAGAAAAATTAACCAAAGAGAAAATTCATAAATACCTAGAAGAAAAATACTGAGATTTTTATAATGATCTTATTAAAGATTTTGAACAAGAAAAAAATCCAATAAAGTCTCTTTTTAGTATGCTTGATGATAGTTTATGTACAGATTCTTCTATATTAGATCCAAATTTATATGAAAGTATTTTTCAAGATCAAAAAAATACTATATTGATTCATAATCCAATTGATTCATCAAAAGAAAGAATTAAACAATCAGTTAATTATATAAAAACTAGTTATCCAGATATTAATTTTCAAGAAGAAAATATTGTGTGATCTCAAAAATGAATTGATAAACAACTTGCTGTTATGAAAGCTTGAAAAGAATTAGTAGAAATAATAGTAGATATTAAATCAGAAATAAGTTTAGAAAACTCAAGTTTAAAATGAAAAAATATTGTAATATTGTGAAGTAGAACTCATTCACATTTTTTAAATGTGAAAAAATTTGATGCTAATTGAAAAGATAAATCAGAAAATGAATTTGAAGAAAAATGATATGATTTTATAGAATTAGATGATAACTTAGATATTATAGATGATACAAGTAAATTAATTATAAATCCTGAAAATTACAAAGATTTAAAAAAACTATTTCCTAATATTAATAGCGATTCTATTACTGATTTTCAAAATAAAGTTGATGCTCATTTTATAGAAAATCCTAAATTATATGAAAAGTATTTATTATCTGATAATATAGACTTAAGAGCATTTTGTATAGCTAATCTTATAAAAAATAATAAATGAATTGAATTAATAAAAATATATTACAATAATATAAATAAACCAATATCTGAAAAAGAAGAAGAAATATTATGGAAAAATAAGATAAATTCTCAAATACCTTCTATTCTTGCAAATCTTGTGAAAAATAATTTATTACAAAATCCTATAATAAAAGAACAATTTCAAGAATTTGTTAAAATATTAAATATACAATCAAGATCTCTTGATAGTAAGATAAAAAATCAAGAAAGTGACTGAATATTGGATAGAAAATTATTTTTAGTTGAAAAAGTAGAAAAAAATAAAACTGATGGAAAAGGAGAAAAAAAAATCGAATATATAAATCAAACAATTGATATATCTAGTATTCTTTCATCCAATGATAAATACATCATTCCGGCTTATGTATGAAATTGAAAATCTATATGGATAACAGAATTTGTAAAAAATATAATTTTAAACTATCCAAACTATAAAGTTCACTTTTTTGAGTGATCGGATTTTAATTGAGATAATAAAATTAATAATTTAAATTCTTTGAAAAAATTATTAGAAATATCAGATAATAAAAGCATAATTTTTATTGATGCAATAGATGAAATAAATGATGATGAAATAAAAAAACAAATTAAAGAATTGTTACAAAACACAAAAAGTAAAATTATAATAACTTGAAGACCATCAGAATATAATGATAAAGAAAATACTTGATTTAAAACTTTATGATTCATGCCATTTTCAAAAGAAGAATTTATAAATTCAAGAATTCAAGATAAAAATAAAAAACAAGAAATACTTAAATTTATAGAAACTTCAAATCTCTCAAATGAAATAGAATGAAATCCACTTCTATTAAATTTTGTATGTATACTAGCCAATCTTGATGAAGAAAAAAAAGAACACTATAAGAAATTTTCAATTAAAAGTCTTGAAAATATACAAAATAAAACAGATTTATATGAAAGTATTAGTAGACTAATAATATATGAACACAATAAATCTAAATGAATTAATTTATGAGAAGAAGAAATTGATTCTGCAATGAATAAACTATGAGAAAGTGCTTATAATTTATCTGATTTAAAAAATTTAAAAATTTCAGATACATATTTAAAGAAATTAAATATTCTTTTTAAAAAGTCAGAAATATGAGATTATAAATTTATTCATAAGTCTTTTTATGAATTTTTCCTCGCACGACATTTTGTAAATCAACCAAATGGAAATGAAGAAATATATAAAATAAGAGAAGATAATAAAGATAATTGGAATGAGTGGAGGAATTCAAAACCTATTGTTTTGTTTTACTGAGAAATATTGACTAATTCTAATAAAACTGATAATATAGAAGATCTATTAAATTGATTGCTTATTGATGACGATATTTTTGGTGAGGGATTTTTCATGGGATTGGAGATATTACATAAACTGGAATGACAATGAGAGTTAAGCGAGAGATTCTTGAAAATAAAAGAGAAATATAAAGAAGAAATTAAGGGTTGGGATAAGGAGATAATTCTCTATAGACTCTGATTGTTTCAGAAACTCCAGAAGAGAATCAATTTTTGAAAAAATAGGTTTGTGGATAAGTTTTTTGAGAAATTGAAAGAATTATTTTGAGAAGCATTATTTTGAGAAGGATTATTTGAAGGAACCAAGGAAATTTATAATCTCGATTTTGATTTCGAATCATGTAATCTTCCTCGAAGGAATAGAATATATAATAATGATTTTTTCAATATATGAAATCAGGAAAATATAAATTGACTCATGGATATTGCTCGAGATTATGAAAATGGTGGGTTTTTTAAGCTCGCATTGTTTATATATGTAAAACTTTTTTTTATTTGAAAAAATGATATTTTAGGGTTAATTTTGAATTGTATCAGAAATCTTGAAGAACAAAAAGAATTTGATTGTGTAATATTAAAATATATTCATCTTATTAGTTTCAATTGAAATAAGGAAGTCATAATATCTGCTATGAAATTCATTAGAAAATTTATATGGGAAAATGACGAGAATAATTACAAAGAAAATCTACTTTTCTTTCGAATAATATATGAACTCCAAAAAGTAAATAAAAAAATCCAAATAAAGAGAACCAAAAAAAAGCCTCATTTCTCAATGAATTAAAACATTTTCTTGATTTTTTCACTATATCTCGTACTATCAGAGGAAATTTCTTACTAAAAATCTTCTGTTTCTATGAAAAAAATAGAAATGAATACACAATCCCTACAAAAACATTCGCCAGATGTTTATAGGGATTTTTTTGTGAAAAATGACCTGGTGATAAGCGGGTATTTTTCGATGTCATGGGGACCGGGATGAATATGATACAGGTCTGATTTTATGTGAGGATAAAATCAAAAATCCCGTTGAAATGCAATATCTGAATAAAGAAAAGAAAATATCATGCATATCAATAACATTGTTTTTTATTTACCCAGAAATTTTAAATTCCTTAATTTTTACTAAATTTGCAAAAGTTTAAAAATAAGGTATAATATAAAATATAAGTTATGNNATGCTTTATTTTTACTTATAAATTTCAAATGGTACCAGAGACTTCTAAAAATAAATTAAATCATCAATCATCTCAAGTAGAAGAAAATACTTCGGAAGTAAATGAAGTAACTGTTATAACTAAAGAATGTATTTCTCATTCTTTAGAAAACGATACTCCTCAAAGTGAATTATTAACAGAATACTGTGAATCTCAAAATAATTTTACTAGAATTTATCTACTTAGACATTTACCATATAAAGAATGTAGAGAATATTCATTATATGAAGATATTAGAGATAAATTAAAAGAAAAATTAACCAATGATAAAATTCATAAATACCTGGAAGAAAAATACTGAGATTTTTACAATAATCTTATTAAAGATTTTGAACAAGGAGAAAATCCAATAAAGTTACTTTTTAGTATGCTTGATGATAGTTTATGTACAGATTCTTCTATATTAGATCCAAATCTATATGATAGTATTTTTCAAGATCAAAAAAATACTATATTCATTCATAATCCAATTGATTCATCAAAAGAAAGAATTAAACAATCAGTTAATTATATAAAAACTAGTTATCCAGATATTAATTTTCAAGAAGAAAATATTGTGTGATCTCAAAAATGAATTGATAAACAACTTGCTGTTATGAAAGCTTGAAAAGAATTAGTAGAAATAATAGTAGATATTAAATCAGAAATAAAACAAGAGAACTCGAAATTAAGATGAAAAAATATTGTAATATTATGAAGTAGAACTCATTCACATTTTTTAAATGTGAAAAAATTTAATACTAATTGAAAAGATCAAACAGAAGGTGAATTTGAAGAAAAATGATATAATTTTATAGATTTAGGTGATAACTTAGATATTATAGATGATACAAGTAAATTAATTATAAATCCTGAAAACTACCTAGAATTAAAATCATTATTTCCAGAAATACAACATAATTCTATAACTGATTTTCATTATAAATTGAATACTTATTTTATGGAGAATCCTGAATTATTTGAAGTGTATTTATTATCAGATAATCCAGAATTAAGATTTTTTTGTATTGCTAATCTTATAAAAAATTGAGAATTTAATTTAGTTTTAGAAAATATTACAAAACTTTTCGAAAAAGAAAAAGAAGAAAATATTATTTGATTTGGAAATAATTTATTAAGATTATGTGATAAAAATCAAAAAAAAGATATATTTGAAAGTTTAGAATGAAAAACAAGTATAATTACAAAATTAAATCTTGAAAGTCTTGAATATCAAGTAAATTATAATGAATTTGTAAAAGATAATATAAACTATCTAAGAGAAAAAACACAGGATGAAAATATAAGAAATTGAAAAAGAGTAAGTATGTCTGTTTGATTTAAAGAAGAACAATATAATGCAATAGAAAATTTATTAAATTCGGATAAAATATTATTGATAGAGGCAACAGCATGAAGTGGGAAAAGTATAAAATTATTAGAGATTTTAGAATATTTATCTCCAAAAGAAAATACAAGTGAAAATAAATATTTTCCTATTTATGTACATTTATGAAAATCTAAAAAAATTAATGATATAAAAAAAGAGATTGAAAGACAAAAAACAGGTTTATATGGTACATGAAAATATCAATATATATATCTATTTGATGCAATTGATGAAGCCTTAATGGATGAAAAAACTAAAGAAGAATTTTTAGAAATAATTAAAAAACTACAAGAAACTTCAAAGGTAATCATAACTTCTAGGCATGGACACATAGTGGATACTGATATAAAAAAAATAGAATTAAAAGCTCTGACTACAGAACAAATAGACCAATATATACAATGATATATAGCCTGAAATCAAGAATGGAAAAATATATGGGTAAAATGGAAACAAGATTGATTCATAGAGGAAATAAAGGATAATCCACTTATGCTATCTATATTAGTAGAAGTAATAAAAAATATAGATAAAATCAAAAAACTAAAAGAATACTGAATTATAGAAAATTTAGATATAGAAAAAAAATCAGATCTTTTTGATATCATAGTTACTTTAAGACTTTATGAATGAGAGATAAAGAAAACAGAGGAGTGAGAAGAAAGAACAGAAATTGAGATAAAAAATATTATAAACAATAGAAAAGAAATATTGGAATTAATAGCTATTGAATCAGTAGAAAGAGATAAGTCTTTATCAAAAGAGGAAATAGATATACTTATTAATAATAATGAATTAAGCTGATGAATGTTAGGAAAAAATAGATTTCTAGAAAACTTAAATTTAATATTTAAATATAATTCTGAAACTAATCAATACCAGTTTGTACATGAAAAATTTAAAGAATATTTCACGTATATGAATTTTATAAAAATTATATGAAGTAAAAAAAATACTAATAAAAAAATATGGGTAAAATATTTAAACGAATATTTACAAGAAAATAAATGACCAATATACTTAAAAGAATTTTCATCAGAGTATTACTGAACTATATTATTTAAAAATTATAGAACTTGAACTATTTTATATAAACTATCATGTATACAATTTAACAATATAGAATTTTCTAAAAAATATATTGAAGATTTCATAAATATATTTGCAGATGAAAAATATGCTATAGAAAAATTATGTCACATAATACCAATATCTATATTAGAAAAAATAATAATATCACCTATATTTATAAATAATAAAGATGCTATTAAAAATTTTTGTTGGATAATATGAACATGGAAATCAGAAAAATGATTATCTATATTAGAAAAAATAATAACTTTACCTTGATTTGTAAATAATAAAATAGCTATTGATAATTATTGTTTAGCAATATGAAAAATAAAATCAGAAAAATGATTACCTTTATTAGAAAAAATAATAACTTTACCTTGATTTATAGATAACAAAAATGCTATAGATAATTTTTGCTGGGCAATATGAGAAATAAAATCAAAAAAATGAATATCTATAATAGAAAAAATAATACCTTTACCTTGATTTGTAAATAATAAAGCAGCAATGGAAAAAATTTGTTTCTTAATATGAGAAATAAAACCAGAAAAATGAATATCAATATTAGAAAAAATAGTAACTTTACCTTGATTTATAAAATCAGAGAAATTATCACCAATAATGAAAAAAACAATAGAAATTTATTGACTTATAAATTATGAAGAAGTTATAGGAACAATGTGTTGGAGTATATGAAGACTAAAATCAGAAAAATGATTACCTATTCTAGAAAAAATAATACCATTACATTGATTTAAAAATAATAAAGAAGCTATATATTTTGCATGTTTGGCTATACGCGAAATCCAAAATCAAGAATGAGTTAAACTCTCTCAAAAACTTCAACAATTTTTAAATAAATACAACCAAAATTAAATAAAATTCTTTTTCTCTACTTTTTCCATTTTTTTCTTTAAAACACAGACTATTATGTCTGTGTTTTTTAAATATATTATTTTATGAATATACTAATAAAACCTGTTGAATATATAAAATTCAAAATTTTTGAAAAAAAATTCTCTACAACAATTAATTTAATTAATTATCATCTTAATTGAAAAAAAAGAAAGACTGGAGAAGCAATGTTTATGCATTCATATAGAATGTTCAAAAAATGTATAGAATCTTGAATATATGATGAAATAGTTTTAAATAGTATCTTACTTCATGATATAATTGAAGATTGAGACTTTACAATCAACGAAATAAAAATTAAATTTGGTTATAGTACTTCTTGTATAATTAAATGAATGACAGGAGTTGATGAAAATAAATTAAAATTTAATAAAAATGATTATTTTCTCATATTTAAAAAATACTGTGATTTTGATTGGAGAATTTTATTTGTAAAATTATTTGATTGTATTGATAATCTTGAAACAATACATTGATTAAGTAAAGAAAGACAATCAAGATTTATACAAGAGAAAAGGGAAGTGTACCTACCTATTTTTGAAGAGTATACTACAAAAATCCCATTAAAAATAACAAATATCTATATAAGAAAGGTCAGTGAATTCAAAAAATTATTGGCTTAGAAATTTATTTTTAGATATATTATTAAAAAATCTTTTGACTTTATACTTTATCTAAATAAAGTATAAATATTACTACTTTATTTAATTAAAGTTTAATTATGAAATATAATATAAACATACTCTCTTTAGAAATATTTTGAAATATTAATAATACTCATCATAAAGGCCATCAATCTTAGAAATGGTCTAGTTAAAGTGTATCTAAAAACCATTACTAAGATATAATTAGTAATGGTTTTTTTATTATTTAAAAATTATAATTATGAAATATATAAAAGATTTAAATTCTATGTTATTACAAGATTTCAGTTCTGATTTTGAATTAAATAATTTAATTTCAAGACCTACAGAAAATATTTCTCGTGTCAGTAATATTGTTAATAAAATAGAAAAAGATATCATCAAAAGATGAGACAAAGCTATAAAATATTTAACAAAAAAACTTGATAAAGTAAGTCTTGATAATTTTAAAGTCAGTAAAAATGAATTTGATGAATCTGATAAATACATAGATGCTAGTCTTAAAAAAGCTATTTTGCTAGCAAAAAATAATATTCAAACATTTCACGAAAGACAAAAACCAAAAGACCTAGAACCACAAGAAACTAGTAAATGAGTTTACTGCTCTAAACAATTTAGAGCCATAGAAAAAGTTTGACTTTATATTCCTGGTGGAACTGCTCCTTTATTTTCTACTGTTTTAATGCTTGGAATACCAGCAATTATAGCAGGATGTAAGGATATCAAGATTTGTACCCCTGTAAATAAATATTGAAAAATCGCTCCTGAAATTCTTTATACTGCCAAAATCTTATGAATCCAAAATATATTTAAAATTGGTTGAGCTCAAGCAATTTTTGCAATGGCTTATGGTACTGAACAAGTTTGAAAAGTAGATAAAATATTTTGACCAGGAAATGCTTTTGTTACAGAAGCAAAAATGAAAGTATCTAAATTTTGTGCTATAGATATGCCAGCTTGACCAAGTGAAGTTTTAGTTATTGCAGATGAATTTTCTAATCCAAAATATGTAGCCGCAGATTTATTATCTCAATGTGAACATGGAGAAGATTCTCAAAGTGTACTAATATGTAACGATGAAAAAAAAATAAATACGATAATTAAAGAAACTCAAAAACAATTAAAAAAATTACCTAGAAAAAATATTGCTACACAATCTCTCAAAAATAGTTTTGCTATCCTAGTAGATAATATAGATGAAGCTATAAATATATCAAATGAATATGCCCCAGAACACTTAATTTTACAAGTAAAATCTTGGGAACAGTATATTAGTAATATTATCAATGCTTGAAGTGTATTTTGTTGAGAATATTCTCCAGAATCAGCAGGAGATTACTTTAGTTGAACAAACCACACTCTTCCAACCAATTGATTTGCAAAATCATATTCTGGAATCTGACTAGAAAGCTTTGGAAAATGGATAACTTTTCAAGAATTAACAAAAGAATGATTAAAAAATATCTGAAGTAGTATAGAAAAAATGGCATCAAGTGAATGACTTATATGACACAAAAATGCAGTAAGTATAAGATTTTAATTTTATTTATTAATTAAAAAAATTATGAAAAATACAATAATATCTTCAAATGAAGATAAAGAATGTACTCAAAAAATATTAGAAGAAAATATGCCTAATGGATACTTTTTTTTAAAAAATGATATAAAAGATTTTTTAGATTGAAAAATAACTATAGAAATTATAAAAAAAGAGGTTAATCGTTTATTAATTGAAATGGAAATTGCTACTAGTCCTGCTACTAGTCTTGAAATTGAGCAAGTTGAAATAGATTCTAAAATCATGTTAGATATTTTATGAATATCTTAAAATAAAGAAAAAGTATAACTATTTATACTTTTTCTTTATTTTTTCCGTTTTTTTCTTTTTGAAAAAAAGTATAAAAAGTATGCTTTATAGAATTAACTTTTAAAAGATGGAAAAAATAATCTTACCCCCTATAAAAGAAATATATAGAAAAGTGGAATCTTCTAATCTAATAGAATCAACAATAAAGGAAGTACAGTGAATCTTATGATTTAAGAAAATTATTGCATTTACTGGTTGATGACAACAAATAAAAATAATTTTTGAAGATACAAATATTCAAGAAAAAATCAAAGAACAATCAAATCAAATAAAAGAAAAAATAGTTAGAGATATAATATCAAGATTAAAAAATTACGATGTAGCAATACTTACATGATGAACAAATTGGGATATACCTAAAATTGCAACAAAAATAGCTAGAGAATATAATTTACCAACTATTTGAATTCTTCCTAAGAGATGAGAAAAAGATTCTTTATGAAAAAGTAATTTATTAAATATAGAAATTATAATAAATTCAGAATATTGAGATAGTCAATATTGAGATGAAAGTGCAATATTTGCAAAACTATCAGACTGAATGTTTGTAATTTGATGATGAGCTTGAACATTGATAGAATTTGCTCATTTTATGAAAATTAATGAATCCCTCAAAAAATATAATTGATATGTAAAAAAAATTGTGCCAATAAATTGAATATGATGACTTAGTGAAATACTTCATCATATTCCTTGAAATGATGAAATAAAAGAATTATCTCTTCCAAAAACTACAATTTATAGTTGAGAAGAAGCATTTCAGTGGCTAAAAAATGAATTAGATTTAAATAATATAATAAAAAAAGATTGCCAAAATATTTAATTATTAACTTATTAACTTATGAAAAATTTATTACCAGGAGGTTTCGGCGAATTAACACCAGATAAACAAAAAATACAAAATGTAGTTAAAGAAATAATCATTAAAAATTATGAAACTTTTTGATATATAAACATAGAAACTCCAGCTGTTGAATTAAATGAAGTACTCACTTCTAAATGATGAGAAGAAGTCTGAAAACAAATATTTTGATTATATTGATTAAAACAATGACCAGAAGATTTGAAGCCATATTCTCTACATTTTGATTTAACTGTTCCATTCGCTAGATATGTTGTTGACAATGAATCTATATTAAAATTTCCTTTTAAAAGATATCAAATACAAAAAGTATGGAGAGGTGAAAGACAACAAAGATGAAGATTTAAAGAATTTATACAAGCAGATATAGATTTAGTATGAAATAATTTGCCACTTAACTATGACAGTGAAGTTATTTTAACTCTTTATAGAACATTAAAAGAAATATTTGAATTTTTAAAAATTTGAAAATGAGTTGAAATACACTTAAATAATAAAAAATTTATAGAGTGAATTTGTACTATGTACAATATTAGTTGAGATACTAAAACAATTTTTTTCTGATTATTAGATGGTTTTTATAAAGCAACTCCAGAAGAATTTTTAATAAAATTACAAAATCTAGTCTGAGAAAATTTTAAAGAAATTAATAAATTAATAAATACAAAAATAGATGAACTTGATATCTCAAATCCTTTTCTATCAGAATGAATTAATGAATTAAAAGAAGTATATACATCATTAAAAGAAAAATGAGTAAACATATTATTTGATCCATATATAACAAGGTGACTTGATTACTACACATGAACAGTATTTGAAACATTTATAAGTAATTATGACAACTTCTGAAGTATTTGTAGTGGGTGAAGATATGATAATTTAGTTGAATCAATAAGAAAGGTTACAGGTGAGTGAAAAAATAATAAAGACACTAATAATTACGAATGAGTTTGATGATCAATAGGTCTTTCAAGATTATTTTGATGATTAGATGAAACATGATTAATAAATAAAAAATTACCTTTAACTCAAGCAATTATTTTTAATACATTATGAAATAATTTATCATACAGAGAAAAAATTTGAGAATTATTGAGAAATAATTGAATTTCTACAGATATCTATTATTCAGATGAAAAATTATGAAAACAATTTAATTATGCAGAAAATAAAAACATACCTTTTTGAATTTTTGCTTGAGATGAAGAACAAACAAAAAATGAAGTAATTGTTAAAAATCTTTACTCTAGAGAACAAGAAAGTATTTCAATAAATGATTTAGTATCCTATATTAAACAAAAATTAAAAAATATTTTAAAATAATTTTATAAATTAATAAATAAAACTTATGGAAACAAATGAACAAACTAATACAGATAATTCTAAATTAAATAATTGAAACAAATCATTAGAAGTTATATCTATCCAAACAAAAGACAAATTACAAAAAATAATACAAGATGTAAAAAAAGAAGAGAATCTACAATTTTGAGATAAAGAATACTTAATTGAGATTCAATGAGTAATGCATTATATTAAATACTCTGAAGATATATATTGGTCAGATAAAAGACAATATTCAGATGGAAATGAACTAAGAATATATTCTGATTGGATTATTAAAAAATACAAATTAGAAAAACACAAAGCTATATTATTTATTTATGTTGATAATAATAATAATAATTTAAAATCTATTTATTACAATAAAAAAAATGGTTTTTTCCATAAAAACTGTAATTCAAAATGAGAAGTTAAATTAGAAGATTTAGAAAGTATTAAAAATAAAATGTAATTTATATATATGAGAAAATATTTTATAACATGTGATTTAGAAAACACAACATCATTTTCTAAAAATATAATTCCGTTAGTAACTTCTCAAATAACATCAATTAGAGATAATATAAAATATCTAATTAGTAACATATTTAAAGATGTAAAATGTGAAGTTATTAATTATAACAATATATGTGATTTTTTTCAATCAAAAAATAATCCAAATGATTTTATTTTATCACTTGATAATTGAATTTATTTACCTAATGCTGATGCATATTTTGATTCAACAAGAGTATATGAAAAAAGTTCTGATTTACTACATTCACCAAAAAACTATGTTATAAAACAAAGAGATGGTTCATCATTATGAAATCAAATACAAGAAATCATAAATAAAATTAATATTTCTCAAAAAAAAAATAATACTTTGTGATGATGGAATATTTTCATGAGATACATTAAAAAATGTAGTATTATTACTCAAAAAAAATGGTATTCAAGTTTCAGAAATTAAAACTATACTTAATTTTAGTAATAAACAATATTTATGATGAATTAAAATAACTTCTATGTATTCAGATACAAGTTGTATTGATTGGATAGATGAAAGAGATTTTTTTTATTGAGTAAATATGTCAGGAGGTTCATTTTATAACAATGACTGAAAAATTAATTGACTTCCTTATATATCAAGCAGATGAATAGTTGAAAAAAAAGCATCAATTCCTAATAATAAATCAAATGATTTTTGTAAAAACATGATATGAGAAAATATTCAATTATGGGAAAAAATAATAAAAGTAAATAATAAAACTATTAAGCTTTCTGATATTCCAAGAATTTCTTTTCTAAAAGAAAAATATGATATATCAAAAAGTATTGTTGATATACTAGAAATTGAAATGTGAAATTTTAATTCTTAATTCTAATTATGAACGATAAAATAATTATTAATAATTGAATAGGACACACTAGTATTGTTAATAAAAACACTGAGATTATAATAAATAGAAAAAAAATAGAAGTCCAAAATACTCTTATTTCAAAGATAACAATTATTTGAGATAATAATAATCAAGATATTTTTATTACTTTAATTGATTCTATATCAGAACTTTATTTACAAGTTTTTTCTAATCCTACATGGAATAATTGGAAATATGATAAAGAAAAAAAAATATCTATTGATACTAGTAATAATCAGATTATTAGAACATTAGAAGAACAAAAAGAAAATATAAAAAATGAAATTAAAAATAAAATACTACTTTATGATTTTATAAAAATTAATGAAAATATAGTAGGATTTGTATATTGATGGAAAACAAATATTATAAACTTAAATAGTGAAAAATTTAAATTAGATTTTATTGAACAAAATATTTTATATAAAAACATAAAATTCGATTGAATACAAAAATGAGAAGAAATAATATATTTATCTCAATTGTGATTATTGGAAGAATACAGATGAAATGGTTTTGGTAAAATATTAATAACTAATTTTATTAATAAATCTCAATTAAATTGATATAAATATATTATTTTAAAAACAAGTCAAAATAGAGATTTACCATATAAATTTTTAATAAAAAATTATTGAGCAAAAGCAATATATAAGTATGATGACTTTGCTAATAATGTTATTTTATTAATTGAATTATAAAAAATGAATGAAATAATAATAGATACTGACCCTTGAGTAGATGATGCATTAGCTATTATGTATGCAATAAAAGCATGATGTAATATTTCTTGAATTACAACTATTTTTTGAAATTCTAATATTAATAATACTACAAAAAATACATTAAAAACATTATCTATTTTGGACAAAAATATTCCTATTTATAAATGAGAAGCAAAACCTTTAAAAGTAGAACCTAAATTTGCTAAATCACATTGAGACTGATGATTTTGATGATATAATATAGCTATAAATCAAAAGATTCAACCAAAAAATGCAATTTCTTATTTGATTGATCAATTAGAAAAAGTAAAAGAGAAAATTACAATTATCTGTTTATGACCAACTACAAATATTGCAAAACTTGCTTTATCAAGACCAGATTTAATAAAAAATATTTGAAAATTAATTATATTATGATGAGTAATATTAGAAAAATGAAATATTAGTCCATATGCTGAATTTAATGTTTATAATGATCCTGATGCATTGAAAAATATTTTATGATTAGGTATAAATACATATTTGATACCTATAAATATTTGTAGAAAAGTATATTTTACATTAGATGATTTTAATAAAATTAATAATAAAAACATATCTTTATCAATTAAAGAAATTACAAAACAATATATTGATTATTATCAAAACGATAAAGAATATTGAAATTTTGCTTGATGAGTTATGTATGATTTATTAGCAACAACATTTTTAACAAATGAAGAATTTTTTACTTATAAAGATTCTTATATAGACGTAATCACTGATAATTTACCAAATATTTGACAGACAATAGAAAAATATGACAAAAAAACAAATTGTAAACTAATAACATGAATAGATGAACCAAAAATAAAAGATTTATTTTTTAATACAATGAATAAATAATGAAAAATATACTTTTTGATATGGATTGAACATTATACTCGTTTGAAAATTGACAATATAAATGATCAAAGTTAGAGAGCGAGGTTCAGTTTAATGCTACGAAAATTCTAAAATCTTTAGAATGAGATAACTTTTTACAAAAATTTGAAGAAATAAAATCAAGATACTGAGAAGAATTTAGTTTGGCATTTGAAGAATTATATAAAATTAAAAAAGAAGATTATTTTAATAAAGTATGGGATATTTATCCAGATAAATTTATCTTAAATAATAAAAATGTATTAGAAGTTTTTACATATTTAAAATGACTTTGATATGATATTTATTTAGTTTCAGAATCTCCACTTATTTGGATAAATAGAGTTTTATTTTTTCTTAAAATAAAATCATTATTATCTTGAATATATAGCTGACAATGAAATGAGAGGAAATCAAATTGATTATTATATGAAAAAGTAAAATCAAATATATGAAGTAATCATTATATGGTTTGAGATCAAATAACTTCTGATATAATTATGTCAAAAAAATCATGATTTAAACCAATTTACATATCTGATAAACAAGAACTAACTGATGAGGCAGAATATAATATCACATTATTAACTGATTTGTGTGATATAGTAAAATAGTAAATTAATCCTGATTTTAAAAATTATTTGCAAAATTTAAAACATCTATATAATAAATTTATATTAACAACAAAAACTATGCAAAAACTATTTACTACATCTTTACCTTGTCCGTTTTCACCCATCTATATGAAAATGATATTTTAAAGAGTGTAAAAATAAACTAACACGAGAAATCATTTTCAAAACATGAAAATGATTTTTTTTATAATTTAAATAAACGAACTTATGCAAATCCAATTCATCTGATGCTGAAATATGTGAGAAATAATATTACAATCAATTATCTCGAGTTGATACAACTCTAAAGATATATCTGTAAAAACTAAAACGGAAGAAAAAGAAATAGAGTTAAAAAAATTATACAATATAAATACCTGAGTAAATAATGAGTCTGATATATTGATTCTAGCAATAAAACCTAAACAATTCAATGAACTTGACCTAAGTATTTTTAAAAAAAATATTTTAGTTATATCAATTATGGCTTGAATTTCTAAAGATAAAATTGAATCTAAAATAAATAGCGATAAGATAATTAGAACAATGCCAAATACTCCTATGAGTGTATGAAAATGAGTTATTTGATATATTGAAACCGATAGTGTTACAAACAAAGAAAAAGATTTTTTTATACAAACTTTTTCAAAAAATTGAAAATTAATAGAGTGTAAAAATGAAGATGAAATTGATAAAATAACAGCTCTTTCTTGATCTTGACCAGCTTATTTTTATTATTTTACTGAGATAATAAAACAAAAAGCAATAGAAATGTGATTTAGTGAAGAACAAGCAACTATAATTTCAAATAATACTTTTATCTGAGCATCAAATCTGCTAGAAAAAAGTAATCTTACGGTAGAACAACTTAGACAAAATATTACATCGCCGTGAGGTACAACAGAAAAGGCAATAGAAACATTTAAAAGAAATTGATTTAAAAAATGTATTACAGATGCAATAGATAATGCTTACAATAAAGCAAAAGATTTAAATAATTAATTTTTAAAAATATGCAAACTATACTAGAAAATCTACAAAGAGTAAAAATAGCATCAAAGACACTTACTAATTTATCTTTTGAAAAAAGAAATAAGATAATAGGTGAAATCTGAAAAGCTATTATAAAAAACAAAGAACTAATTAAGAGAGAAAATCAAAGAGACTTAGCAAATATGGATATAAGTAACCCTATGTATGATAGACTTCTCTTAAATGACGATAGAATCATATCTATTGGTAAATGATGTGATGAACTAGTAGAGATAAAAAATCCTTTAGAAAAATATAATCTAGAAGAAAAAATAGAAACAAAAGACTGACTCACAATTAAAAAAATCTGAATTCCTCTATGAGTTGTGGCTTGCATATATGAAGCAAGACCAAATGTAACAATTGACTTGATTATTATGTGCATAAAATCATGAAATGCAGTTATACTTAGATGATGAAAAGAAGCTAAAAATTCAAATAAAATACTAATCGAAATAGTAAAAGATGTACTAAAAAATAATCTAGTTGATGAAAATCTAATTTATAATTATCCTTTAAATAGGGAAGAGTTAAATATACTTTACAATGCAATCTGACTAGTTGATGTCATAATTCCAAGGTGATGAAGAAGCTTAATAGATAGTGTAAGAAAAAATTCTATAGTTCCAGTTATAGAAACTTGAGCTTGAGTAGTTCACTTATATCTAGATAATGATATAGAAAATGATTTTCTAAAAGCAATAGATGTAATTATAAATGCAAAAATCAGTAGACCTTCTGTTTGTAATGCACTAGATACTTTATTAATAAATAAAAATATTTCTACAAAAAATATAACCTATTTAATAAAAAATCTAAAACAAGCATGAATAATTATATTAGATAATTTAAATGATAATGATTATCATATTGAACAACTTTCAAATATGCTAAGTATAAAATATGTGAATAATATAGAAGAGGCTATAAATCATATAGATACTTATTCATCTCTACATAGTGATTGAATACTTAGCAATAATAAAGAAAATATTGAATTATTTTATAAAAGTGTGAATTCTTCTGTAGTTTATGCAAATACTTCAACTAGGTTTTCTGATTGATCTTGTTTTTGATTTGGCTGAGAAATATGAATCTCAACCCAAAAACTTCATGCAAGATGACCTATGTGAGCTGAGAGTTTAGTTACATACAAATATGTAGTTGAATCTAATTTTAAAATTAGATAAATAAAATTTTATATATTAATTTCAAAAATATGACTAATAATATCTATGTAATCAAACTTTGATCAAATGTAATACTAGATGAAAATTGAATAAATAAAAGTGTAATGACTAATCTAACTAGAGAAGTTGATTTATTACAAAAAGCATGACACAAAGTCTTGATAGTGAGTTCTGGAGCAATATGACTATGAAAGAAAAATCTATGACAAAATACAATAAAATGATTAACTACAATTGAAGCCTGACAAGTTTTTTCTAGTATTTGACAAGCAACTTTGATGGATGTGTATATATCATACTTTGGGAAATACAATATAAAGGTATCTCAAGCTCTTCTAACACGTAGAGATTTTCAAGATAGGGAAAGATACAATTCTATGAAAAAAGTAATGCTTAACAGTCTAGAATTATGAATTATTCCCATAATAAATGAAAATGATGTATTGCCTCAAGAAGAGTTGGATTTTTCAGACAATGATGAATTATCAGCTTTGATCGCAGCTATGATTTGAGCAAATAATCTAATTATCTTATCAAATATAGATTGATTATATGATAAGTATCCATGATGAAATCTAATAAAAGAAGTAACTAAAATAGATGAAAATATACTTAGAATGGTATGAAAAGATAAATCAAGTATGTGAAAATGATGAATGGAAAGCAAACTAAAAATAGCTGAAATGATAATGGATTTATGAATAAAAATGTATCTTGCAAATTGAAAACAGGAAGATATAATTACAAAAATTATAAAATGAGAAAATCCTTGAACTTTATTTGAATCTCAAAGTGAAAAAAAAGTAGATTCTCTTAGAAAATGGCTAAAAGCATGAGCTGTACCAACTTGAAAAATGCAAGTTAGTACAATAATTGCAGATTTATTAAGAAACTGAAAAAGAGCATCACTTCTTGAAATCTGAGTAGAAAAAATAGAAAAAGAATTTATAAAATGAGATGTAGTAAATGTATGTGACGAGCATGGCTGTTGCCTCTGATATGGTATCGCTAAAATTGATAGTAAAGAAATAGATAAATTTAGTGATGATAAAAAAATTGTTATACATACAGATTATTTTATTAATATATAAATTATGAAATTAAACATAGAAAAACTGTTAATGGAAGTGCCCATTACAAAAATTAATCATATACAAGATAATGAAGTTTATACTGTTTTGGAAAAATTTAATATGTGTGGAAGTATAAAAGTAAAAGCTGTTTACTGGATTTTAAAAAAAGCATTAGAAGAAGGAAAACTAGACAAATCTAAAATAGTCTTAGAAGCATCCAGTGGTAATACTGCTATATCTTTAGCTTATTTATCTAATTTATTTGATTTAAAAGTAGAACTAGTAATCCCAGAAAATACTGCTCCTTGTAAGAAAAAACTAATCAAATCATATTGAGCCAAGCTTATTGAAGTTCCTTGAGTTACAGATGATGCGATAGAATACAGAGATAAACTATACAAAGAAAATCCTACAAAATATTTTCTACCTGATCAATTTAATAATATAGATAATTTAGAGGCTCATTATAATCTAACATGACCTCATATAGATAAGAAAATAGGAAAGATTGATTTTTTTGTAGCTTGACTAGGAACAACAGGAACCCTACTTTGAACAGCAAAATATCTAAAAGAAAAATACCCGGAAATAAAGATAATTGCAATAAATCCACTAGATAAAATTGAATGAATAAAAGATTATAACATTATCAGAAATATAGGACAATTTTACAAAGATTATAAATATTTAATAGATGAAGTTATAGAAGTAAGTTATCTAGATGATGCCATACCATGAGTAAATGCATATATAGAAGAATGATATTTTAATTGAATTTCTTCATGAGCTATACTTTCTTGAACTAAAAAATATCTAGAATGAAAAAAATGATTAAAGTGAGTTATAATAGCACCAGATTGAGGAGATTATTATTTTTCAGAACTTATGAAATACATAGACAAAGACAAAATAAAGTGATGTAAGTAAAAAAAATTGACATTTTAAAATAAAAAAATATTATAAATTTACTATTTAATTATTAGATATCTATGTTTAATAAATTTAATTTAATTCTAGTGGTACTCGTAACTTTTAGGAAAAACCTAAGAGATATTTATCGTGAATTGAATTAATTAAATAGTTTTACGATTTTTATAACTCTCTGAAGGTTTACTTACAGAGAGTTTTTTTTATTTTTAATCTTTTAAAAAACATGAAAACAATTTGACTTATTTGATGAATGAGCTGGGAATCCTCACTAGAATATTATCGTCTAATTAATGAACAAATTAAAGAAAAACTTTGATGATTACATTCTGCAAAAATTTTGATGTATTCAGTAGATTTTGATGAAATAGAAAAACTTCAACATCAATGAAATTGGAAAGAATTAACAAGATTAATAATAGATGCTGCAAAAAAGTTAGAAAAGTGAGGTGCTGATTTCATTTTAATTTGTACAAATACTATGCATAAAGTAGCTGAAGATGTTCAAAATAATATTAACATCCCACTTATACATATAGCAGATGCAACTGCAGAAAAAATTAAAAATAAATGATTGAAAAAAATTGGTCTTTTATGAACAAAATTTACAATGGAAGAAGATTTTTATAAATGAATATTAGAAAAAAAATATAATTTTGATGTTATTATTCCTAATAACAAAGATAGACAATGTATTCATGATATAATTTATAATGAATTATGCCTAGGAAAAATAAATAAATATTCAAAAGATAAATATATTGAAATTATAAATAAACTAGTTAAAGAATGAGCTGAATGAATAATTTTGGGATGTACTGAGATTCCATTATTAATAAAACAAGAAGATATAAATATATTATTATTTGATACAACTAGTATTCATGCTGAATCAGCTAGTGATTTAGCATTAAAATAATTTTATCTAAAAAAATATTTGACATTTTTAAATTATACATATAATCACTTTAATTATTTAATTTTAAAAATAATTATGATACAAAAAACTAATTTACTACTTCTGACTCTTCTTCTAGGAAACAAACCTAAGAGTTATTTTGTCGTAAGTTAATTTTAAACTAATTAAACTATACAAACTCTCTTAGGTAAAACTAAGAGAGTTTTTTTATTTTTTTATTTTTTTAAATATGGCTGAAATAAATACAGCAAGCATAATAAATGGCTATACTAATCAAAAAGATGTTATAATTACATTAAATACAGAATTGTGAAAAATAGTAATAAGAGAAACATTGGGCTTTAAAAATTGAGTTAAAAAAATACTTGAGACTAATTGAATAGACGTTGCAAATATAACTCAATCTTCAATTAACCAAGCCATAGAAACTTTATTATGATATATAACTAAAAAAATGTGATGAATTACTAAATGATATACATCAGAAAGTTTTGAATTTTGAAAAGATGGTATATCTATAAAAAGCTCTATAACTGTAATGGAAGCAAACTAAAAAAACTACTATTTATTTAATTATTAAAAAAGAATTATGACATATAAAACTAATTTACTACTTTTAACTCTACTTCTAGTCCTCAAAACTAAGAGATTTATTTTTGTCGTAAATTAATTTTATATTACATAATTTACAAAAAACTCTCTTAGTTATAAGCTAAAGAGAGTTTTTTTATTTTTTAATTTTAAATATATATGAATACAAATACCCAAAATACATCGTCTATAGATGAAAAAATTACTCGATTTTGAGAATTAGCAAAGAAAAAATACCAAATACCAGCAAATTCTGAATTTAAATTATCAGATAGAACATGGCCTGATAAAGATATAGAAAAAGCCCCTATTTGGTGTAGTGTAGATTTAAGAGATGGTAATCAATCTATTGAAAATCCAATGAATATAGAACAAAAATTGGAATATTTTAATATATTAGTTCAAATGTGATTTAAAGAAATTGAAGTATGATATCCATGAGCCTCAACTAATGATGATGAATTTATAAAAAAATTAATAAAGGAAAAATTAATTCCTGATGATGTTAAAATACAAGTATTAACACCTTGTATAGAAAAAAATATTAAAAAATCTAGAGAAATTTTAAAATGAGCTAAAAATGTAATTATTCATTTATATAATCCTACTTCACCTATACAAAGAAAAGTTGTGTTTGAAAGATCAAAAGAAGAAACAATAGAATTGGCAGAAAAATGAGTAGATTGGATAAAAAAATATTTTAATAATTTTGAGTGAAATTTACAATTACAGTATTCACCAGAAAGTTTTACATGAACAGAAATTAAATTTGCTGAGGAAATATGTAAAAGAGTAATTAATAAATGGGATTCTTTTTGATGAAAAGATATAATCTTTAATTTACCTGCTACTGTTGAAAACTCAACTCCAGATAAATATGCAGATAAAATTGAATATATGAGTAAAAGTATAAAAGGATTTATGGAAGAAAATAAAAGTAAAGTAAAAGCTATTATAAGTGCTCATGTTCACAACGATAGATGAACAGCAATTGCATCTACTGAATTAGCTATAAAAGCCTGAGCGGATAGAGTAGAGTGAATTATATGAGTACCTAACTGAGAAAGAAGTTGAAATACAGATATATGAACAGTTGCTTTAAATATGTTTACCCATTGAATTCCTCCATGATTAGATTTAAGTAATATATGAGAAATCTCTAAAAAAATATCCGAAATAATAAAAATCCCAATACATCCGAGGTATCCCTATACATGAGAATTAGTTCATACAGCTTATAGTTGAGGTCATCAAGATGCAATTAAAAAATGATTAGATAAACAAAAAGAAAGAGAAAAAAACTGAGATATATTTTGGAATGTACCATATTTACCAATTGATCCAAAAGATATTTGATATAAAATTGATATAAGAATAACTTCACAATCTGGAGTATCCTGAATAATATATATATTAAATGAAAGTTGATATAATATTCCTGAAGATATGAAAAAAAGTATTAAAACTATATTTGAACCAATTATAAAAAAATTACCTTGAATATTACCTCATGAAGAAATAAAAGAAATTTTTAAAGAGAACTTTGTAAATGTAAATTCACCTATTTCAATAGATTCATTTGATTTTGATAAAATATGAAAAGATTGAAAAAGAAAATGAAATGGAACAATAAATGAAGTATCAAATTATATATGAGAAACATTTAGTATTCCATTCGAAATTAAATCTTACATTGAAAAAAATCAATCAGAATGAAGAAATGCAAATGCAGTAACTTATTTTGAAATTGAATATAACAAAAAAATCTATTTTTGATGTTGAATAGATAAAGATATTGAAGTTTCAGCATTAAAATGATTAATTAGTACAATAAATATAGCCTTAAGAAAATAAAAATTCTTTTGACTTCTTACTTTAATTAGATAAAGTGTAAATATACTACTTTATCTAATTAAAGTTTTTTATGCAAGAGAAAGAATTAGAAAAACAATTTTCTGAAATATGTGAGATACTAGCAACTATAAATAATAGAAATGATATTTATAGTTTTTTAAGAGATTTATTATCTAAAAATGAGATTTTAGAGTTTTCAAATAGATTTGAAGTTGCTAAAATGCTTGATGATAAAATTAGTTATGTAAATATAGAAGGGAAGACTGGTATGAGTTCTACAACAATAGCAAGAATTTCTAAATTTCTAAATTGAGAAAATAAATGATATAAAAATGCCATAGAATTACTAAAAGCAATTTCAAAAAAACACCATGAAGGCCATCATTCTTGATAATGGTATTTTTTGATGTTATATACATTTTTAAGCATTATCAGGATTTAAACTGATAATGCTTTTTTTATTTTCTAAAATTTTAATTATGAAAACAAATCCAGATTTTAATGAGGAAGTTAAGCAAAATATAATAAACTTTTCACAATATGCAAGTACTTTAAAAATAAAATTAGATAATTTCAGATTTCCTGAAAAAATATTAGGACTACTTACAAATAATTTGTCTGAAATAGCAAAAGAGGTAAAAACGAAAATAATTTGTTTAGTAGATTTATATGATAAACTTTCTGTTATAAAACTACTAACTGAAGAAAAATGATTCTGATACAAATCTAAAAATTGAAATTTAGCAAGAAATATAAGTGATTATAATTTTAGTTTTACAGAAAAACAAATATGAGAATTAGATAAACTTGTATCACTTATGGAATGATTTTATAAAACTAGAATAGAATTATTAAAAAATAATATAGATATTAAAAATCTATTTTTAGTGAAAGATACAGAAATTTTAAATTTATTAGAAGTTCCGTTATTTACTAGATTAGATTTATTATTAGATGATACATGAAATTTCAAAATAGCCGAAATGGAACCAATATATGCTTGAATATGAGAGGCATTATGAACAAGAGAAGTTTTTTCAGAAATACAATGAAATGATCTAAATTTTAATTGATTAATTAATCCTTTTCTAAATTCTATGAAAAGATTTAAATGAAAAAATTTCTTATTTTTACCAAATCCTTTACTTAGTTGATATTATTCTGAAGTAAAATATGTATTTGAAAAATTATATCCTAAAGCAAGTATTTTTTGTGAATTAAACTTATGTTTAGATAGTACAACTATCGATTTTAAAGATAATTGATTATACTTTGAATGAAAAAAAGTTGATATAATTATGGATTATATAATACCTAAAGAACAAAAAGAATTAACAGAGCTTGATAGTAAAATAATTTCTTTATATAAAAAATGAAAATTAAAATTATTCCCAGAACCTAGTTTAGAATTGGATAGTAAATTATGGTTAGCACTAGCTCAAAATAAAAAATATTTTTGAGAAAATAATGAATTAACTAAATTTTTACCAAAAACAACTATTTTTTCTCAAAAAGATATAATTTCTGAGAGTACTTTTTTAAAAAGAGCTATAAGTAGAGTATGAGAAAAAGATGTTATACTTAATCCAAATAAGAAAGATATTGAAGTTATATCCTGAGATAAAACACCTTGGATAATACAAGAAAAAGTAAAAAGTACCCCCAAAGAAGTTGTTTTACTTACTAGAAAATGAAGAATAGAAAAAGTTAAAATGTTCTCAAGGATAGAATTATATATATTTTTTTGACCTGAATGAGCTGAATTTTGAGACATATTAATTACTATGTCTCAAAACGAAATAGTAAAATGATGAAACAGCTGTATAATGGTTCCATGAATGACTAAATCTTAATTTTAATTATTTTTATTATGTATAATATATGTTTAATCGATGATAAAAGCTATTGAATTCCTCAAGTAATAAATTCTATTCCAAAAGGTCTATATTATCAATTCTATTATTACGATAAAATTGATAATATAGAAGATATAAAATTTGACATTGTTATACTTGATTTTTATTTAGATAAAGACAATAAAACGGCCTTAGATATTATCGACCGTTTTAAATGAAGTATAATTATATGATTTTCTTCTGTAGATAATAAAAATGATTTAATATTATCTAATTGATGATTATATAAAGCCCAAAAATTAAGAAATTCAAATATAAATTCAGTATTATGAAAAATTATGAAAACAATTTTTTAGTTTTTTTAAACCAAATACATCAAATAAGCTACAACTATACCAAGTACACATCATACAAATGCTTCACTTGGTAAATGTCAAAGAGATTCTTTAAATCTTTTTCATTCAGGAAATAGTTTATTTATTGCTTCAGCATGAAGTCAAGCTTCAAATCGTACATTAATAGCATCATAGATTATGATAACAGTAAAAGCTAAACAAATAGCAAATAAATCACTACTTATTCATAATTTTAGACCTACTGCTGTTGTCAATGATACAACAACTGCACTATGAACAGAAGGCATACCTCAACTTCATAAGGCAGCATCTATATCCCATTTTTTATTTTTTATTTTAATATTTAATCACTTAATTACTATAGCTAAAACAAAAGTAAAAGCTGGAATAAAAAGTAGATTTGAATAGAAATAATTCATTTTGTAAATATTATTTTATAGAAATAACTTTATATTCAGTTAATCAAGCATAAGACTTAACTTTTATAATATCTCATACATTTTTTCATAATAAAACTTTACCCATTGGAGAATCATTAGATATTTTTGGAATATCTGCTAATATACTACTTTCAGTTGTTCAAACAATTTTATAAACTCATTCTTCTTTTGTTTCTAAATTTAATATTTTAACTTCTTTTCAAATAACAACTCTATCTACTGTTGTTCATTCTACATCTTTTATTATTTTTATATTTTTTAATTGATCTTCAATTTCAAGAATTCTTACTTCAACTTGGGCTTGTTCATTTCTAGCTTCTTCATATTCAGAATTCTCTGATAGATCTCAAAAACTTATTGCTTCTTTAAGTTTTTCAGCTATTTCAAGTCTTTTTTCATTTTTAAGATGCTTTAATTCATCTTCAAGATTTTTTAATCATTCTGTAGTTACATAAATTATATTTTTTACAGCTTTTCACATAATTATAATGTTAGGAAATAATAATTAATTAATTACTTAATTTTTTCATAGATTTTTCATAATCATCTTAATATCATTATATCAATCTTTTTTTATTTTCAATCAAAAATTTTTATTTTTATAAGAAAATACAAATCTTGTATAATTATCATCTAAATCAGGTTCTAAATTTATATAAAAACTTTTATCTCAAAAATTATTTACTTTTTTAACTTTAAAATACAAATTATATGATATAACATCAAATATATTAAAAATATCATCATATAATTTTCATTCAAAGATATATAAAGTCATCTTCTTTTCTTTTGAATAAAACTCTTTATATTCATAAGGATATTCATTTGTTAACCCAAACAAACTACTATTTTCACTTTTTTCTTTTTCTTCTAAATTAAAATCTTTAAATAAGTCCAAAATCTCCTGTTCCACTAAACCATCAACTTTATCATTACTAAAATACTCTTTTTCATTTGAAGTATCTTTTATATTATCTTCATTTATTAATTGTTCTTCATTTCTGTCAGTCAATTTTTCTCATACTACAGCAGCTTTTATTTCTGAAGTTTTTACTTCTTTTTCATCTAAATTACCATTTATATCAGGTATAATAAAATTACTTCAAGTATAAGAAGAGACTCCTTTAATTTCTACATTTTTTTTATTACTTAATTGTGTTTCTATTTTATTATCAGAGTTTTTATACTTTATATTTTTGAAATATAGAGCATAAGAAGGTATAAAATAATATAGAAATAAATGCACTAAAAAAAAGAAAAATACGAGGAAAATTAAATTTATAGACTTTTTAGAATCCATTTTTATATTAATTAATTTTTATCTGAGAAAAATTTAATTGAACAGGAGTATCCCTTCATAGTAAATTAACATTTACTTTCAATAATCATTTATTTTCATTTATCTCTGTTATAACTCATTTATTTCATTCAAAAGGTCATTTTGTTATAATTGCCATATCTCAAACTTTGTATTTAGTAGAAAATGTTTCAGCATTTTGTTCAACTTTTCATTTTAATTGTTCTAATTCTGCTTCAGAAACTGGAACAGGAATATTTCAAGCTCATAAAAAACCAGTTACATTTGGAGTATTTCTAACTATATACCAACTTTCATTAGTAACAACCATTTGTATAAGTATGTATCCTGGTAATATATTTTTTTTCTTTCTAACTTTAACTCATCAAGCTCTAACAGAAACTACATCATGAGTAGGTATAAATACATCTATTATGTAATCTTCCAATCAAAAACTCTCTCTTCTTTGAAAAAGAGATTGTTTTACATTTTCTTCCGTTCATGATATAACCTGTATAACATACCATTTTGCATTATTTTCCATTCTATATTAATTAAGATTTAAAAACATCTTTCAACAAAATAATAAATTCAGAGAATATACTATTAAAAATAAAAAGGTAAAGCCCAAAAAGTACTATAAAAGTAGAAATTATTATAAAATATTTCTTTGTTTCTTCTCTTGTAGGCCAAACTACATGTTTTAACTCTCTAATCGAATCTTTTATAAATTTCATATGAATATTTATTAAAACAATAAAAAAGTATCACAAAATATTCTCTGCGACACTTGTCAAGTCTATTATATTTAAAGTTTCTAAAAGTCAAAATATAATATAATAATCGTTTTGACAATATTGATTAAATATAGTAAAATAGATTATATAAATAAGATAAAGAATATATCATTAAAAAATATCTTTTTATTACAAAAATTATTAATTAGCAACTAAAATTATGATTTTTTTTATAATAACATTATCAATACTTTTTATAATTTTAATAAGTTTTTATATAATAATACTTAAATTAAAAGAAAGTATAGAACAAATTGAAGATAATCTTCAGAAATTACTAAAAAATAGAGCTGATTTAATACCAGCAATATACGAAATAAGTAAAAATTTTTTAGTAAAACACAATAATATTTTCGAGGAAGTTATTAAATTAAGAAAAGTACAATTTTCTTTAAATGATTACAATGTATCTTTTTTAGAATTTATAAAAAATGAAATGGCTATAAATCATGAAATAAGGTTTATTTATAGCATTTGTACTAAAAATAAAAAATTAAATTCTCTAAAAAAATTTAATTATATAAAAAATCTTATAATTGATAGAAATAAATCTATATGAATAAATATAGAAAAATACAAAAAAAATATAAATTTATTAAATAATCTTATAAGATATAAAAATTATACAATTTTATGACTAATTTTACCAGTGCATAAAAAAATGGAATTTGATTTGATTAAAAATATATTTTAAAATATATTTTTAATTTATATATGTGTTTTTAAATATATTTTCTTTATCATATCCCATGATATATCTTTAAGTTCAACTGGTAAATTAGGATACAATTCTTTTAATAATTTATCATTATATGCTCATTTTATTCAAAATACTATAGTTCATTTTCATTTTCAATTCATTTTTAACACATTTATTGGAAATATATTTTTTCTAGTAAATAATATACTTAATACATAAAGTTCATCATAATCTCAAATTCATTTTTCTTTACAAATTTGTACTATTTCTTTTATTGCATACTTTATATTTCACATAGTAGCAACTCAAAAATTAAGTAATCTTGTCATTCAAATCAAGATTTTATCAATCCATTCATAAAAAGGTCTGGAATCAATTCATTTTTCATCGTTTGTATTCTTTGATGAAACTATTTGAGCCTCTATAAACTCTAGTCATTTAACTTTTTCATTTATATTTGGTATTCAAGTAATATTTATGTTTTCTATATTTCTTTGACCAGAGTCATATTTATAATTTTTATCTTCAAAATATTTATTATCTATAAGAGGATTATTTGTATAATTTTGTTGAACTTCAATTTCTCATATAAATATTTTTTCTATAATAAGTTCCATTATCTTTGAATAATATTCTTGCATTTCTAAATAATTTCAAGTATCATCAATTTTAACTTTAAATCTAACTAAATCTTTTAAAGCATCAACAGTCATATATTGTCTCTTTGCTAATAATTTATATATAATGCTTTTTTCTGTTTTTATAACTTTATCAAATAATATTTCAGCTGTACATGATTTATTCTCATTATTTTTTCATATAAATGATATATTTAAAGTAATATTATTATCTTGTTTTCAAATTACATCAAATCAATCAATTTCTAAAATAGATTTTTTTATGTAATTTATAACTTTATTTAAATCTACAAAATTTATATTTGATCTAATAATATTTAATAATAACATCATTTTAATAATACTACAATGTAAAAAATTTCAAGATATTGAATTTTTAAATGGATTATTTTCTATAAATTTTATAAAGTCATTTATATTACTAAATTCTAAATCATTAAATCTTTTTAAAGCTTTTCAATTTATATGAAAAATTTCTACTAAATAATTTATAGAATTGTAATATAGTTCTTTAACATTTTTAAAAATTTTTGGAGTAATTGAATTAGTATTTCAATTACTGATAATCAATGAAATAAGTTGTTTTTTTTCATTTAGCGAACAAGTTTTGAATTCATCTGGTAACTGATTATAAGTTGTAAAATCTAGTATAGTTGGATTATTTTCAGTATTTATACTATCATCTTTTAATAATAAATCTCAAGATTTATTTTGTAGTATATTTTCAACATATCAAGGAACTAGTAATGGCGAATTTGCTAGTATTTTTAGTCACATTGTTCTATCTATTTTCAATAATCCTAAGTCTTCATATGTTATAGGTAGTTTTCAAGCATTCATAAATTATATAAATTTGTAAAAAATATTTTTTTTTGTATATTGTATTATACAATTATTTTAACACAAAATAATACTTTATGCAACAAAAACTAGAGCTTTTACTTCCTGCTTGAAATATGGAAAAACTTAAATTTGCATTTGCTTATTGAGCTGATGCAGTTTATGTGTGAGTTCCAATGTTTTCTCTTCGTGCGAGAACTAATGAATTTACGATAGAAACATTAAATGATGCAATAGATTATACGAGAAACCTACCTTGAGATAAAAAAATATATTTTACAGCAAATATATATGCTCATAATTTAAAAATAAAACCATTTTTAGCACAGTTTAAAAAAATGTATGAAATGAAACCGGATGCTTTTATAATGGCTGATCCATGATTAATTTATCTAGTTAAAAAAGAATTCCCAGATGTAATAATACATCTTTCAGTTCAAGCTAATAATACAAATTGGGCTCAAGCTGAATTCTGGCAAAGTATGTGAATTAAAAGAATCATATTAAGTCGTGAAATAAGTATAAGAGAAATCAAAGAAATCCACGAAAAAGTGCCTGATATGGAACTTGAATCATTCGTTCATTGAGCTATTTGTATGGCATATAGCGGTAGATGTCTTATATCAAATTATCTATCAAATAGAGACTCAAACCAATGAACCTGTAGTCATTCTTGCCGTTGGGAATATAAAGTATTCAAAGATGATAGATCAGAATCTGAATTAGAAATAGCAACAGGAAGACCAGAAAACTATGAAAAATTAACTTGAAATTATTATCTAGAAGAAAAGGGAAGACCTGGAGAACTTATGGATATAGATGAAGATGAATATGGTACATACTTAATGAATTCACGTGATTTAATGGCTATAGATTATATACAAGAATTAAAAGATGCTTGAGTAATAAGTTTTAAAGTAGAATGAAGAAATAAAACTATAAATTACTTAGCATCAGTATGACTTGCATACAGAAAAGCACTAGATGCAATAGAAACTTGAGTTAATTATGATAGTAAAGAATTAGCAGAAGAATTATTTTCAATAGCAAACAGAGGATATATACCAGGGTTTTTAGCTTGAAATCCAAATCACAATGCCCAATTTTATGAACAAAATTGATGATTCCAAACAAAAATATTTTGTTGAATAGTTAGATGATATGATAAAAAAGAACACTTAGCAAGAATAGAAGTAAAAAATATATTTAAAATATGAGAAGAAATAGAATTCTTAAATCCTAATTGAGTTTTTGTAGAAAAAATTGAAAAAATATATAAAATAAATGTTATAAATCATAGCATATGAAAAAATCTAGAAATAGGGGACAGTTTCAATAAAAAATATGTAACTGAAGAAGAAAGTGCACATTGATGAGGATATGAAGTTTGGATCAATTGTAGCAAAGATCCTTGAGAATTTGCAATTATTAGAAAAAATGTAGATAATTAACCATTGTCATTGCGAAGTATGAAGCAATCCATTTACTATATTGTTTAATAATTTGTGTCATTCCCGAGAAGTCGGGAATCTTCCTTATATATTGTAGCTACGTTTTTTTATATTAATTCTTTACTTTTATTTCTATGCAAAATTACATTTATATAATATTTTGAATATTATATTTTATACTTTTCTTTTTTTTTAGAGATATTATATATATTTGAGGAATATATAATCAAATAAAATATTTCAATATAATTTTATCATATTTAAATGCATTTATTGCTATTTTTACAATTATCTGAATTATTTGAATACTTGATAAATATCTAGAAAAAATATTAACAATAAAAAAGCAAAATGAACAAAATAAATATACAATAATTTTTAATGAATTCCTTATAAAATTTATAAATATTGCAAAATATTTGATAGCTGTTTACTTATGAATAAAATTCATAGAAATTCCAATTGAATTAAATGATTTTTTCAACAAAGCTTTTAAAGTTTCATTTATTATTGCTTTATTATTTTTATCAAATTCAGTAATAAAAGCAATTTTCAAATGAATGACTAGCAGAAAAAACTGAGATGATCTTTCTAAACAAGTCTTTCCAATGCTTGGTAAAATATTATGAGTATTTATATGGATTGTCTGAATACTTACAGTTCTTTGAAACTTATGATATAATATATCAGCCTTGATTGCATGAGCTTGAGTTTGATGAATAGCAATAGCACTTGCAGCCCAAAAATCAATTGCAAATATATTCTGAGCATTATCAATTATATTAAATAAACCTTTCAAAATATGAGAAACTGTTAGAATAAGTTGATTCACTTGAGATGTAAAAAAGATATGATTAACATACCTAGAACTAACAGATCTTACATGAAATAAGATACTTATACCAAATGAGACTCTTATATCTTCATCTATAGAAAACCTAACTCAAAGAGAAAATAGAAAAACAGATATGATTATATGAGTAGTTTATGAAACAAGTTTAGAAAAATTAAAAAAGGCTATAAAATTGGTTGAAGATTTACTTGAGACATATATAAGTAATCAATGAATTGAATCATACAGAGTCCATTTTGATAACTTTTGAAGCTATTCTCTAGATATACATATAACTTATTTTTCACTTGAAAATGATGATCTTAAATTATATTTTAAGCAAAAAGAAAAAATAAATCTTGAAATTAAATGATTATTTGAAAAAAATAAAATAGAAATAGCTTTCCCAACTCAAGAATTAATAATAAAGAAATCTTAATAGTTTTATCACTTTTGTCATTGCGAGAGTAACGAAGCAATCCATTTATTACATTGTATTTATATTATGTCATTCCCTAGAAGTAGTGAATCTATTCCTCTCAAAAACCGTCATCCTGAACTTGTTTCAGGATCTTTTTTTACTCTTTATTTTTACCTCATTTCTTTATTTCACCAATTATATAAACCAAAAAACTTATAAATATCCAAAAGAATATTCTAAATGAAACTAAAAAAAACAACATATACAAACTTAAATATGTTCTATCTTTTAAATAAATTATGATATTTGAAATATTTCATAAAAATCAAAACAAATCATTTACAAATGATATAGGAACTACAGAATTAACTCTTATATATGCGAAAATAGATAAAACAAAGAAGGGAATAGCAATTCAAAATGTAAATGCACCTAATTTATTATCGTAAACTTTAAAAGTTATAAAATCACTTAAAGTAAGGATAATTCAAAAAATAGGAATAAATAAAGTTAAAAATGATAATATAAATGACTTATTTAAAAGCAAAAATGAAGAATTGTGAACAACTAATTTAAAACATTCTGGTGACTGTAAAGCTTTTATATATAAATTTGCCACAATAAAAAATAAAAAACCTATAATTATTCAAAAATAAAACTTGTGTAATTTTTCAAGTCATAAAAGAATAAATATAAGTCCAGATAATAAAGATAATATTAATATGAAATAATCTGTATTTGTAAAAAACATAAAACTAAAAATTGTTTGTAAAATTACTAAAACAATTTTAAATATTTATATACAAAAAGCAAAAAATATTATTTTAAAAGTTGAAAATAATATAAAAAGTATATAATTTAGTTAATTTAATTTTTTAATTAATTTAAATATGGGGGAGGAAAATAATTTTTCACAGTTTACAGGTTTATATGAATTAAGTAAAACTTTGAGGTTTGAGTTGAAGCCAGTTTGAGAAACGGAAAAATTGCTTATTGAAAATCAAGTGTTTCCTAAAGATAAAATTGTGTATGAATCTTATAAAAAAATAAGACCCTATTTAGATAAACTTCATCTACAATTTATTGAAGAAAGTTTATCTAGTGTAAAACTTGATTTTAATGAAATTGAAAAAAAGTTTTTGGAATGGGATAAAGAAAAAGATAAAACAACAAAAAATAAATTAAAAGAAGAAATTTTTTGAAAAAATAAAAAATGATGATTAAATTCAAATTTAAGAAAAGATATGGTTTCTTATTTTAATTTAAATTGAAAAAAATGGATAAATAATTTTGAAAATAAAACTATAGTAAACGAAAAATGAAAAGAAGAAAAAATTAAAATAAAATGAGAATGATATAAAATTTTATTATCTGATTCAAATCTTAATATTTTATCTGATTTTTTTACTCAAGAAAAAGAATGAGATAATGTTTTGATAGAAAAATATATAGAAAATCCAAATTTTAAAGAAAATGATTGAGAAAAAAAATTTATTTTAGAAAAACAAAATTTATTCAAAAGCTTTAAATGATTTACAACTTATTTTACAAATTTTAATCATAGTAGAGAAAATTTTTATAAAGATGATTGAAAATCTTGAAGAATTGCAACTAGAATAATAGATGAAAATTTGATATTTTTCTTAAAAAATAAAAAAGCTTTTGATGAAAAATATAAAAATAATTCTGAAATTACAGTTAAGTTTAACGAAAAATTATTAAATTTTTGAGAGAAATTAGAAGATTTTTTTAGTTTAGATTTTTATAATAGATGCTATACCTGAAAACAAATAGAATATTATAATCAACTTATTTGAGAATTAAATTCTGTCGTAAATCATGAAAAACAAGCAAAATTTTCAGAATATACTCAAAATAAAAAAGTAAGTGAAAATAATAAGTTTAATAAATATGATTTTCCTATTTTTAAAGAACTTTATAAACAAATATTATCTGAAAAAGCAACTGAACAAAAATTTATAGAAATAAATGATTTTAAAGAATTAAAACAAAATTTACAAGAATTAATAGAAAAAAATAAGCAAAAAAATAAATTTGCTATAAATTTAACAAAATCACTTATAGAAAAAATTGATGAATATGATTTTGAAAAAATATATATTTCAAAACTTTCATTAAATACAATTTCATCTAAGTTTTTTTGAAGTAATAAATGGTTTTTTATTCAAGAAAATTTAGAAAAAAATATTTGAAAGAAAAATAAAAATTGAAAAATAGATTTACCAGATTTTATAAAATTAAGTGATATAAAAACAGCTTTAGAAAATTTTAATAAAATCTTATTTGAAGATAAAGAAAATAAAGAGAATATTTTTAAAGAAGAATTTGATAACATAACAGAAAATAATATTTTTATTAAATTTATGAAAATTTATGAAAATGAATTTATCAATTTAATTGAATGAAAAAAGAATAATAAGTGAGATTATGAAATTATTTGATATAATAAAAGTTTACTTGATTTAGAAAAAAATATACTGAATATTTCAGATTTTTCTGATAAAAAAGAAGAAAAAGAAAAACAAATAGAATATATAAAAAAATATCTAGATTCAAGTCTAAATATTTATAGAGTGATGAAATATTTTGCTTTAGAAAAAGGAAAAGAAAGTGTTGAATGAGAATTTGAAACCGATGATATTTTTTACAATGAATTTAAAAAGTTTTATATAGATAATGAAATTATTTCTTATTATAATGAATTTAGAAATTATTTAACAAAAAAACCTTATTCAAGCAATAAATTGAAATTAAATTTTGAAAATTGAACTTTAATTGATGGATGGGATAAAAATAAAGAACCTGATAATTATTGAACTATCTTGAGAAAAAATTGAAAATATTTTTTAGCATTACAAATTAAATGAAAAAATAATATTTTTTACAAGAAAAAATGATCCTGAGTTATAGATATAGAAGAAGCTTATAAAATAGATTTATGAGATGAATTTTATGAAAAAATGGATTATAAATTTCTTCCTGATCCTAAAAAAATGCTACCAAAAGTAATATTTGCTAAATCAAATGTAAAACTTTTTAACCCTAGCAAAGAAATATTACAGATAAAAGAAAATGAAACTTTTAAAACTTGAGATAAATTTAAAGTAAATGATTTTTATAAAATAGTTGATTTTTATAAAGAAAATATTATTAAATATCCTGATTGGAAAATATTTAACTTTAAATTTTCTGATACAAAAACATACAATAATTTATCTGATTTTTATAAGGAAATTGAGCTTTGAAGTTATGATTTAAATTTTAGAAAAGTTTCAAAAAAATATATTTTAAAAAGTATTGAAGAAAAAAATATTTATCTATTTGAAATATATAACAAAGATTTTGCAGATTGAAAAACTTGAAGCGAAAATTTACATACTATGTATTTTAAATGATTATTTGAAGAAAATAATTTAAATAATATAGTTTTAAAGTTAAATTGACAAGCTGAAATTTTTAGAAGAGAAGCTTCACTAAAAGAAAAAGAAGTAAATAGAGCAAAAGAAAATAAAGAAAAAAGTCATAATATTATAGAAAATGCAAGATATACAAAAGATAAATTATTTTTTCATTGTCCTATAAAATTAAATTTTGCAAAACATAATGAAAAAATAAATCAAGAAATATTAAAATATATTTCAGATAATAAAGAAATAAATATTATTTGAATAGATAGATGAGAAAAACATTTAGCATATTATTCAGTAATTAATAGAGATTGAAATATTATAAAAGACAAAAATTGAAATTTGGTAAAATGAAGTTTAAATATTGTTTGAAATAATCAAAATTATCATGATAAATTAGAAACAAGAGAAAAAGAAAGACAAGATGCTAGATGAAGCTGGAAAACTATTTGAAATATAAAAGATTTAAAACAAGGTTATATTAGCCAAGTGGTTCATAAATTAGCTGAACTGGTTATAGAACATAATGCAATTATAGTATTTGAAGATCTAAATTCATGATTTAAAAGATGAAGACAAAAAATAGAAAGACAAGTTTATCAAAAATTAGAAAAAGCATTGATTGAAAAATTAAATTATCTTACTTTTAAAGATAAAAACTTTTGAGAAAATTGACATTATTTAAAAGCTTATCAATTAACAGCACCTTTTGAAACATTTGAAAAAGTATGAAAACAAACATGAGTAATTTTTTATACTGATCCAAGTTATACTTCTAGTACTTGTCCAGCTTGTTGATTTAGAAAAGATTTATATTTAAAGTATTCAAATTTAAAAAATGCACTTTGAGACATAGAAAAAATTGATTCTATAATTTTTGACTGAAAAAGATTTATTTTTGAATATAATAATAAAAAAGTTTTCACAGATAGAGATAGAAAAAGAAATATAAGCAGTGAAGAAAGTTGAATAAAATGATGGAAAACAATAGATAATAATATTACAGAATTTTTAGAAATTTTATTTAAAAAATCTAATATAGATTATACTTCTTGAAATAATTTAATTTTAGATATTCAAGAAATAAATGAAAAAGAATTATATAAATGAGTTTTTGATAATTTTAATGCAATTTTAAATATTAGAAATTCTACTATAAAAGATAACTCTAGAACTTGAGATTTCATTTGTTGTCCAGCTTGTGATTTTGATTCAAGAAAAGAAAATAAAATCTGAATTGAAAATTGAGATGATAATTGAGCATTTAATATTGCTAGAAAATGAATTATTATTTTAAATAAAATTGATTCATATTTAAATGAAAAATGAAGTTTAGATAAGATTTTATGGTGAGATATGATTGTAAAACAAATTGACTGGGATGATTTCACTCATAAAAAATAAATACTTTTAAAAAATAAAAATTATGTTTCATTGAAAATCTAAAAAAATATATTGAATTTTTCTTACTAGAAAAGACTTTCATCATTTATATACTAGACCACAAAATATTTTAGTATGGTATAAAAAGAAAAAATATAGAAAAATAGCAAATAGAAAAGTAAGAAGATTTAATGGTTATTTTTCAAATTGAGAATACAAAAAGATTTGAGAAGTTAAACGGGAAGTAATATAAATCATTATAATTCCACAAATCATAAAAAATATGTTACAATAATACAGTAACATATTTTTTTATCCAGAAAACTATGGAATCATATATCAAACTTTCAACATTAAATGATTTTATTTTCTGTCCAAAATCTATTTATTATCATAATCTATATGATAACTATGACAATAGTATGTATCAAGAAGAAGTCCAAATAGCTTGAACTATAGCTCATGAAAGCATAGATAAAGGAATTTATTCAACAAGAAAAAATGTACTACAATGACTTAGTGTTTATAGTGAAGAATGGGGAATAGCAGGAAAGATAGACTTATTTTATGTAAGTGAATGAAGACTTGTAGAGAGAAAAAATAAAATAGAAAAAATTTATCAAGGATACAAATATCAACTTTGGTGACAAATGATTTGTCTACAAGAAATGTGATACAAAGTAGAAGAATTGGCTTTTTATAGTATGCAAGACAATAAGACATATCGTATAAATAAACCAAGATTTGATGAAATAGAAAAGTTTAAAGAAATAATCACAAAATATAAAAAATTTGATCTATTACAAACAAAATGGTCACAAAATAATGAAAAATGTCTAAAATGCATTTATAAAGAGCTTTGTGATTATTATATTGGTGAAGTCTATCCACAATTAAGTTTATTTGAGTAATAATTAGTGTCATTCCGGACTTGTTCCGGAATCATTAAATTTGTTTTAACCTTTTCATGATCCTGAAACAAGTTCAGGATAACAAAGATAATATTTTTTATCATTTAATATTTCCTATTATGCTTCAATTCCCAGATTTTGATGAAAAACAAATTTTGTTTATAGAAACATTTGATACAAAAAATATCAATTTTGAAAATGATAATCTAGTTATCAAAGAAGATAATGTAATCAAAACAAAAGTATCTCTTCACAAGATTTTTGCGATTTTTTTGATTTGAGAAACCACCATTACAAGTGTACTTATAAGGAAATTTATGGATTTTTGAATTACAGTAGTTTTGATGAAAAAAAATCTATTACCTTATCTAGTTATATGAAATGAAACAGAGTGAAACTTTATTCTTAGAAAAAAACAATATGAAAAAACAGAAATAGAAATGCTTGATATAGCCAAAGAAATCGTATTACTAAAAACTAGAAATCAACTTAATTTACTCAAAAATATAAGAGATAAAACTGAAATACTAAAAAATGAGATAGAAAGAACAAAAGAGATAATAGAAAAAATCCCTAGAACTACCAATTATGAAAGCTTATTAGGTTATGAATGAAATGTATCAAAGATATATTTTTCAAGTTATTTTAGAGAAATTTGATGGTATAGAAGAGCTCCTAGAACAAAGTGTGATGTAAAAAATCTATTACTAGATATATGATATACTTATTTATTTCATTTTATAGAAGCTCTTCTCAGGCTTTATGGATTTGATAATTATTACGGAGTATATCATAGGACATGGTATCAGAGAAAATCTCTCGCACTTGATTTAATGGAACCATTTAGAGTTATAATAGATAGAGCATTACTCAAAGCATATAATTTAAAACAAATAAATGAAAAAGATTTTTCTTATACAAATTGACAATATGTTCTTGATTGGAAACTAAGCAAAAAATACACAAGTATATTTTTAAAAGAAATTATGTGAAACAAAGATGATATGTTTTATTTTATCAAAGATTATTACAAATTTTTTATGAAGGGAAGAGAGCATTTTCCAGAATATGAAATAAAATAATTTAATTGTCATTGCGAGTTTTTACGAAGCAATCCAGTGTATCTTCCATTGTATTCTAAACTTTCCCTTTGTCATCCTGAACTTGATTCAGGATCTCTAGCAAGATAAAATATTATTTTTTCACTTAATTTATTTTACTACTTTATCCTATTATTATGCTTATAGTTACCTATGACATCCACAATGATAAAATTAGAACTAAGTTTTGAAAACTTCTGAAAAAGTATTGAAGAAGAATTCAATATAGTGTTTTTGAACTAAAAAATAGCCAAAGAGTTTTAAATATTATAAAAAGGGAAATAGAAGAAAAATTTGCTATACAGTTTACTGGTGCAGATAGTATCTTAATAATTCCTATAAGTCCAGCTGATTTTCATAAAGTTATAAGATACTGACAACCAGCAATGGAAGAAGAAGAAATTTTGTTTTTGTAAATAATTTTGATTTATAAATTGTTTGTATATAATTACTTTTGTTCATTAAAATCTATTTACTTTTTAAAAGTAAAAACTTTTAAAAAGTGGAAGTTATATTGTGTGTTTTAGAAAAAATGTAAACCTAAGTCTTAATATTTATACAAGCCTATGAATAAGCCAAAAGTCATAATTTTGAAAGATAAATTATTTGTATCTTTTAGGCTTATTCTAAGCAAAATCGGAGACTAAAACCCCCAACAAATTTCTACTTTTGTAGATAAATAGTTCACTCTGATTCATTCATAAGACTAAAACCCCCAACAAATTTCTACTTTTGTAGATTAAACTTCCCAGCTTGCAATTGTTGTCGACTAAAACCCCCAACAAATTTCTACTTTTGTAGATATTCTATCATCTGGTCTATTGCCTCAGCGACTAAAACCCCCAACAAATTTCTACTTTTGTAGATTAAAAGTATTCGTCGTCGTTTATTTCTGACTAAAACCCCCAACAAATTTCTACTTTTGTAGATGTGCTTTTTGCCATGGTTCTTTTTATTGACTAAAACCCCCAACAAATTTCTACTTTTGTAGATTCAGCTCCTCTCCTTCTAGGTTTTGGGACTAAAACCCCCAACAAATTTCTACTTTTGTAGATACACTTGCTCGTCCAACTTAAGTTGTAGAGACTAAAACCCCCAACAAATTTCTACTTTTGTAGATAAGGAACTTATTATTATATTAACAACTTGACTAAAACCCCCAACAAATTTCTACTTTTGTAGATAATTGACGCAAATAATAGATTTTTATTTAAGACTAAAACCCCCAACAAATTTCTACTTTTGTAGATTTACTGATTCTTCTAGATTTGTTTTTAGACTAAAACCCCCAACAAATTTCTACTTTTGTAGATGTTGAAGTATCACAACAACAACAGAAAGACTAAAACCCCCAACAAATTTCTACTTTTGTAGATATTAATATCATAACTATAATTATCAACAGACTAAAACCCCCAACAAATTTCTACTTTTGTAGATTTTAGATACTCTTGTTTTCATTTTTAAAATTGACTAAAACCCCCAACAAATTT